>SLJX01000005.1 GCA_007134885.1 Halanaerobiaceae bacterium | reverse complement strand
TGTATACCAGCTTTTATTTTATCATTTTTGCCGGAAAGAACAAAAAATTCAGGGTAAAAGCTTTCAGGTAGATTTTCCGGACTGTGCTAGTTGGCTGTTCTTCCCTCTGCCAGCCTGACGAACTCGTCAATATCCTCACAGATAACCGCCAGAGAATTATCCCAGAATCCCCGGGAATTAAGATCAATATCAACCAGGGCTGCCACTTCAGCTGCCTTATTCTTTCCGGTAGCAGTTAGCAAGTTATTATACTCTTCCAGAAATTCTTCTCCCCTCTCCCGGGCCAAAGAATAAACCCCCAGACCAAAAAGCAGCCCAAAGGCATAGGGAAAATTGTAATAATTGCTGTCGGCAGAATAGTAATGGGGCTTATTGAGCCACATATAGGGGTGAAGATTATCATGATCAAGCCCCTCCCCATAGGCTTCCTTCTGGGCTTCCATCATAAAATCCTTAAGCTCCTCCACACTTAAAGCAGCCTGCTCCCTTTCGGCAAAAAGCCTGTCTTCAAAGAGAAAGCGGCTGTAGATATCGACAATTACCTGGCCGGCCTGGCTGATTTTATTTTCCAGGATGGCAAAGGTCTGCTCGCTGTCAGCCTCAGTTATGGCAGCATTTGTGATTACAGTCTCGCTGAAAATTGAAGCCGTTTCGGCCAAGGGCATGGGATAGCTGGTGTTGAGAATGCTCTCCTGGCGCAGGCAGTAACCATGATAGGCATGGCCCAGCTCGTGAGCCAGGGTGGTCATATCGCTGAAACTGCCGGTAAAGTTGCTTAAAATCCGGCTTTCCTTAATGGGATTTATGTTATAGCAAAAAGCTCCACCCCGTTTGCCATCCCGGGGCTCGGCATCAATCCAGTATTCCTCAAAGGTTCGGCGGTAGAGATCCGCCATCTCCTGACTGAATTGGCTGATATTTTCAATGATAAAATCCCGGGCCTGTGAATAACTGAATTCCATTTCAACTTCGCCCAGAGGGGCAAAAAGATCATAGAAAGGCAGCCCTCCCTCATGACCCAGGACCCTGGCCTTGGCTCGATAATATTTCCTAAACTCGGGGAGGTAATCCTCCATGGCAGCCAGCATGGTCTTTAGCGTTTCCTCTTCCAGGCGGGAACCCTGCAGCGTCTCAGCCAGGGGGCTCTGATATCCTCTTCTGTCAGTCAGGGTTATAACCTCTCCCTTGATGCCATTGAGAGCCGCTGCCACCGACTCCTCTATCTCAGGATAGGTTTCCAGTTCAGCCTGATAACCGGCTTTTCTTACTTCCGGATCCTGCTTATGGGCCAGATTGCGGACCTCAGATAGGGGTAGTTCCTTTGCTTCTCCCTCTAGCTCCACCTCAATCATCAGAGTTGAGGTTAACTTCTGCTGCAGTTTGGTCCAGGCCGAGGAGCCGGTGCGTTTAAGCTGAGCAGCCAGGGTCTCCTCCTCCGGGGATAGAAGATAGCTGCTCTTCTCCACCAGTTCCTTCAGGAAGAAGTGGTGATCCTGGAGAAGTTTGGAGCTGTTAACAATATCCTCCCAATTCTCCAGGTCGCTCAACCATTTCTGGAATTCCACCCGGGGGGCGGTTAATCTGGCAGATTCTTTCTCCAGCTGTTCAATAATTTTAAGAGCCTTTTCATTTCTGGCATCAACACTTAATCTCAACTGAGAGTAGGCCATCAGTTTGCTGTAAGTCTCATAATAATCCTGAAGAAGCCTGACAAAATCCTCGGCAGAATCCCGGAGATCAGGCTTCTTTTCAGGCTGCCACTGCTCCAGCTCTGCCAGCAGTTCATTCATTCTCTCCCGATCCCGGACAAAGCTGTCACTGGAAAAGTTCTCATAGAGTCCGGTTAGATCCCAGCGTTCGGTCATTTTTTATCAGCACCTTTCTCTTCTTTTTCAACTTTAAGCTTTTAAAATTTGTCTTTCCTTCAGGCTCAAGTTAACAAGCCCGGGTAAACTTATGCTTTAGATAATCTTCCCGGTTTCCCGCTAAATTCCTGACCGCTCCAACACACATTCCAGGCTGGCTTCCACCGGTTCGGGATTTGTAATTTCCTCAAGGGCAGTATCGGGATCCTTTAACCCATGGCCGGTGAGAACCGCCACCACCTGGATGCCACCGGACAGCTGCTTCTGTCGGGCCAGCTTTTTCAACCCGGCCAGTGAGGCAGCTGAAGCCGGTTCGGCAAAAATTCCGGTCTGGGAAGCCAGCTCCCGGTAAGCCTCCAGTATTTCAGGATCGCTGACTTCAGCTATCAAACCCTCTGACTGCCGGGCTGCTTCAACCGCCCTTTCCCAGCTGACAGGATTGCCGATTCTAATTGCCGAAGCCACCGTTTCCGGCTCTTCAATTACCCTGTTCCGGGTGATAGCAGCAGCTCCGGCAGCTTCAAAACCCCACAGCTCCGGCAGTCTATCAATTTTACCAGCAGCCTTAAATTCCTGAAAGCCCTGCCAGTAGGCGGTGATATTACCGGCATTTCCCACCGGAATGGCCAGAATTTCAGGGGTCCGGCCCAGCTGCCGGCAGACCTCAAAGGCGGCACTTTTCTGGCCCTCAATTCGGTAGGGGTTGAGGGAGTTAACCAGAGTCACCGGATAGCGACTGCAGATTTCCCTAACCAGCTCCAGAGCCCGATCAAAGTTGCCCCGGATGGGAATCACTTTTGCTCCATGAATTAAGGCCTGGGCCAGCTTGCCCAGAGCAATATTGCCGGCTGGCACTATCACGATGGTCTTTAAGCCCGCCCGGGCCCCATAGGCCGCCGCTGCCGCCGAGGTATTTCCGGTGGAGGCACATATGATAGCCCGGCTGCCCTCCTCCCGGGCTTTGGTAACTGCCAGCGTCATCCCCCGGTCCTTGAAGGAACCGGTGGGATTAGCTCCATCAAATTTTAGATAGAGATCAATATCAAGGCCCAGCTTCCTCGCCAGCTCCGGTGCCGAAATTAGAGGGGTATTACCCTCTTCCAGGGTTATTATTTCGGTGCTTTCTTCCACAGGCATAAACTCAATAAAGGCCCTGATAATTCCCGACCACTTTTTCACTAACATCCCTCCTCATTTACTAAATAACTGCCCTTGGTGTCCGGAATGGCTGTAAAATGCCGGGCCTGAACGCCTTCCTGCCGCCAGGCTTCAGCCATTCTCTCTCCGATTTCAATTATATCTTCTCTGGCCAGGGCCAGCACAGCCGGTCCGGCCCCGCTTAAAGCAATACCCAGAGCACCGGCCCGATAGCCAGCCTGGACAACACTCTCCCAGCCCCTGAGATTCCCGCAACGATAGGGTTGATGAAGTTTATCCTGCATCAAATTTTTCAGCTCCTCCCAGCGACCTGAGCTGAGAGCCAGAGGTAAAAGCGCTGTTCTTCCCATGTTATGTATAACCTCCGCCAGTTCAAATTTATCTGGCATAACCGTACGCTGCACCTCTGTCCGGCTGGTTAGCTCCGGGACAATCACGGCCAGCTTTAAAGCAGGATGAGGCAGAAGCTTATCCCAGTAAACTTTGTTGTTATCGAAATCATAACTGGAAATTGTCAACCCTCCCTGAAAGGCAGGAACCACATTATCAGAATGCCCCTCAATCCGGCAGGCCAGTTTCAGCAGCCGGGAAGTACTCATTCCCAGCTTAAAATAATGATTGGCTGCCTGCAGGGTGCCGGCAATGGCTGCAGCGCTGCTTCCCAGCCCCCGGGCCGGGCCGATGTAAAGCTCTTCAGTAATTTTAACTCCGGCCAGACTTCTGCCAGCAGTCTCTGCTAATAAAGCTAGAGTATTTCTGATTATATCCTCCTCTACTTCAATTTCAATTTTTCTCTTCTCCGGCCAGCTGGAATAAATTTCTGTCCGGACCTTCTCCGGCCCCTCATATTCTTCAATCCTAACATAGTTATCCAGGCTCAATGCCAGTCCCAGAATATCAAAACCCGGTCCTAAATTGGCAGAGGTAGCAGGAACTCTTATCTGACAGTTTTTACTCATATCCTCTCCTCCTCGAAATAAACCTGCCTCCCGGCAGTTACCGGGAAGCCCTGCAAAAAGTTATTCCCATTATAACACATTAATAAAATAAAAAAAGGCTTCTCCCGGTGAAAAAAGAGAAGCCCCTTACCCACAACGTCAGAAGATTATTTCCCGGCCCTTAACCTGTTTTTTTCTGAACTTCCTGCAGAATCTGCTCCAGAAAATTCCTGACCTCAAGCGGGTCTTTCAGATAATAATCCGCTGCCGTCTCAAGTTCATCCTCGTTTTTGATATAGACAGTAAATCCCGGCCTGGTAAAACTCTGAAAAACATCCTCATCGGTGGTATCATCACCCAGATAAACTGCCGGAATTTCAGGCTGAGTGGCGATCATCTCTTGACCTGAATTGTTGGCAGCCAATCTTCTTCTTAGATAATCCACAGCTTTACCTTTATGCCAGCCGGCAGGTCTGACCTCCAGCACCTGACGGCCCTGGAGCATCTCCCAGCCGGCATCATCCAGCATTTCTTCCAGTTCTTCCCTGGCTCTATCCGGTGAAAACCGGGATTCCGGGGTCCAGTGTAAAGCCAGCAGTCCGCCTTTATTTTCTAGATTAACTCCGGAATACTCCTTCTCCATCTGCCTGATTCTGCCCTTAACCTTTGAAGGCAGAGAGCGGTCGTTTCCTCCTAAAAACTCGCGTTTATCGGAACCTGATGCCAGATAGGTCAGCCCGTGGAGTCCGGCCACCGGAATTTCTTTACTGGCTAAAAATTTACGGACATCCTCAGGTTCCCGGCCCGTTATCACCGTCACCAGAATATTGGGGAGGGCATCCAGCTCCAGCAAGAGCCTGCCAGCTCCCGGCAGGGGATAGGCTTGGGAGGGGTCAGCTTTAAAGGGGGCCAGGGTACCATCATAATCTGTAAAAAGATGCAGAGATGAATGAAGTTCCTGACGGTTTAATAAATGGTTGAAGCCTTTCTTGCTAAGTTTTTCCAGCAAATGGGGAGGCAAAGCAGTATTATTCATAACAGCCTCTCCATTCCTCCAGAAAGGTTTCCCGCCACCAGTTGATATCCTGAGATTTAACAGTATCGATCATTTTTTGATAGCGCCGCTCCTTTTCTTCCTCCGGCATTTCAATAATCCAACGGATGGCTTCTCCGACCTCTTCGAAATCATGGGGATTGACCACCACTGCCCCGGGAAGCTGATGCTTAACCCCGGCAAATTCCGAGAGAATCAGCTGCCCCTTTTCCCGGGAGGCCAGGTACTCCTTGGAAACCAGGTTTAAACCATCGACCAGCGGGGTTACCAGGGCCATATCTGCCGCCAGATAGTAAGGAATTAATTCTTCCTGAGGCAGAGTCTGCTTGAAATAACGGATGGGCTCCCAGGCTCCGATATTATGGCGGCCGTTGATATCTCCAATAGCCCGATCAACCTGCCGCCGCATCTCTTTATACTCCGGAATGCTGGTGCGGCTGGGACTGACCCGCTGAACCAGGCTGACCTTGCCGCGATACTCGGGATATTTCTCAAAAAAACGGTCAACAGCCTGAAGCCTGGTAAAAATTCCCTTGGTATAATCCAGCCGATCAATCCCGATAATTAAATTATCGACAGAAAAATGTTCCCTGAGCTGTCGGGCTTCCTGCTGGATATCCTCCCTCCTGGCACAGGAAGAAAAGTACTGATAATCAATTCCCAGAGGAACTGCCCTGACTCTGGTAACATTCCCCCTGTGTTCTATTAAATTTTTCTTCCTGTCTACCTTCATGCCGTTTTTGGTAGCCGTATTTAGAAAGTTTTCTACATAATCCCGGGTATGAAAGCCAATTAGATCGCTGGCCAAAAGCCCCTCCAGCAGTTCCTCTCTCCAGGGTATGGTATTGAATATTTCATAGGGGGGCCAGGGTATGTGCCAGAAAAATCCCAGCCGGGCTTCCGGAATTTTTTCCCGTATCAGGCCCGGAACCAGACAGAGCTGATAATCCTGCACCCAGATCATCTCACGGCCGTCGACCTCCTCCAGGGCGGCTTCTGCATATTTTTGATTGACCTTCTGATAGCTACGCCAATTTTCTCGCGAAAAGTTGGCCTTTGTGATAAAATTATGGCAGATGGGCCAGAGAGTCCTGTTGGAGAAACCGTAATAAAAACCTTCGACCTCCTCGGCAGAAAGTTTAAGTCTTTTTAGTTTATAGCCATCCTTATCGGGCACTCTAACTGAATTATTCTGATCGGTAACTTCAAAGTCAGCCTCTTCTCGGCCCCAGGCCAGCCAGAGATCGCCTTGCTGCTGCATCAAAGGATCCAGGCCGGTGGTCAGCCCTCCGGGCTGCTTTTCCTGAACAACTTCATCATCCTCATATTTGTGAGCATAGGGTTCGGCATTGGAGATCATAACCAGACTTTCCTGTGACATTAATATCACCCCTTTTGCTCTTTTTTTGTTCCATTTTACTTCATACTTTTGTTCCTTTATGCTGCTAAACTCTTGAGTTTCTTCAAGCTTTTTATTTCAGGCAACTTCAAAACTGTAGATAATTGACTTTGTCCTTCTTTCAGTTATAATTATAACAGCAATAATTTAAAATTCAATTTCTGACTTTTGCTCGGGATTATCACTAATTTTTCGCCAAATATCCTGTGGAGGTGTGCAGTATGAACACAAAAAATCTGGAGGAAAAAATAGCTGAAGCAGCCAGGTTGCTTGCCACTGCAGAGTATCCGATCTGCTTTACCGGCGCCGGTATCTCTGCCGAAAGCGGGGTGCCGACATTCAGAGGCCCTGAGGGCCTCTGGGAGAAGCATGACCCTCAGGAGGCAGTTTCCCTTTCCAGTTTTCGCAATCAGCCAGAAGCCTTCTGGGACTTTGCCCGGGATCTGGTAATAACCAGTGGTGCCAGCCCCAATCCCGGACACCGAGCCCTGGTCCGGCTGGAAGACCAGCAGATCCTGAAAACTGTTATCACCCAGAATATCGATATGCTCCATCAGCAGGCCGGCAGCAAAAATGTTCTGGAGCTTCATGGATCCCTGGAAAAAGCCGATTGTCGGGACTGTGGAGCAAAGTACAGCTGGCAGGAGCTGGAGAATATATTGAAAGCGGGTGAAACCCCGCAGTGCCGGAACTGCGGCAGTCTCAGGATTAAACCCCGAATTGTCTTTTTTGGTGAAAGGCTGCCGGAGGAAGTACTGGAGAGATCCTGGCAGGAGGCTCAACAGGCTGATCTGATGCTGGTAATTGGTTCCTCCCTGGTGGTCTATCCTGCAGCCGGCATCCCGGATCTAACCCTCCAGGCTGGAGGAAAATTAATCTATGTCAACGCCGATCGGGGCTCCCGGGCCGAGCTTTTTGATATAATATTAACCGGCAGAGCTGGCAGTATCCTCCCCCGCCTGGCTGAGAAAACTTTAAAGATAATCGAAAAAGATTAAGTTTTCAAAGCATATTCAGTTCTAGTTTTCAGCTCTAATTCAAATTTATTCTTTATTAATTTTTGACAGCCTTGAGAACAGTTTAACATCTACAATCTGCCATCCTATCCCGATTCTCTCTAAAGAAAGCCTGCCAGAAAATAAGGCATGATTAACCTTTTAAAGAAAGATATTTAAAGTTTTATGAAAAAAGCTTTAAAAAAAATTAAATATGCCCTTGCATTCCTTCTAAATCTAAGTTATAATTAATGACAATTCAATTTAGTCTGCTAAATTAAATAGACTGAAATAAATCGAAGAATGGGAGAGTAGGCTGATTAATGAAAGGAGCGAACCGGGAACTGGTGAGAGCCCGGGGAAGTTAATCAGACTGAAACGCACCCGGGAGATGTTTTTCTGAAGCTGACAGTCCGGAAACTGACTGTCAGGATAGGAAGAACCGCCAGCCAGCGTTAACGGCTCTGAGAGTGAACAGAATTTTTCTGTTAACAAGAGTGGCACCGCGGTAATTAACCGTCTCTAACTATCAAGTTAGGGGCGGTTTTTTTATTTTTCAGCAGTTCTTTTAAAATTATTTCTTCAGTCAGGCAAAGGGGGAGATAGCTATGGCAGTCAGCAGTATTATAATTCTGGCCGCCGGAACCCGTACAGGTCAAAGATTAATATAATAAACAGGATATTTGTTCTGAATGTAATTTTATGAGACATATTGAGAATTCTTTTCCAACCGTAAAATTGCCTGTCCTGTTCAGGTTTTATGCCTGTTAGTATCAGGGCAGGGTCAATTTCTTTTTTGCCCGGGATCAGCTTCTTTTTAGCTCATAACAGGAAGTAAATTTGCTGCTAAATATATAATTTTCAAGGAGGATATATTAAAAATGACTGATAAAATCAATAAAATTTTACTGGCCTATTCCGGAGGACTGGACACCTCCGTATCTATTAAGTGGCTGCAGGATAAGTATGAAGCAGAGATAATCACCTATACAGCCGACCTGGGACAGCAGGATCTGGACAAACAGGCTCTGAAAGAAAAAGCTCTAACCACCGGCGCCAGTCAGGTTATAATCGAAGATCTCAAGCAGGAGTTTATTACCAATCATATCTTTCCCGCCCTCCAGGCCGGCGCTGTTTATGAAGGAAAGTATCCCCTGGCCACAGCCCTGGCCCGGCCCCTGATCGCAGCCCGGATGGCAAAGCATGCCGAAGAGCTGGGGGCAGATGCTGTAGCCCACGGCTGCACCGGCAAGGGAAATGATCAGGTCCGTTTTGAAACCTCTTTCAATGCCCTAAGTCCCGACCTTAAAGTTATTGCTCCCTTAAGAGACTGGGGGTTTACCACCCGGGAAGATGAAATAGATTATGCCAGAGAGCATGATATTCCGGTTCAAGCCACCAAGGATTCCCCCTACAGCATAGATGAAAATCTCTGGGGAATCAGCGTGGAATGCGGGCAGCTGGAGGATCCCTGGCAGGAACCTCCAGCCGATGCTTATCAGTGGACTCGGGAGGTCACCAACACCCCGGAACAGCCGGCCTATCTTACTTTGAGTTTTCAGGAAGGCATTCCGGTTTCAATCAATGGAGAAGCACTGAATCCCACCGACCTCATCACCAGATTAAATAAAATAGGCTCTACCTATGGAGTAGGCAGGATCGATATGGTTGAAAACAGACTGGTTGGCATAAAATCCCGGGAAATCTATGAAGCTCCCGCTGCTACCATCCTGCTGGCAGCCCATCAGGATCTTTCTTCCCTGGTGCTAGATCGGGAAAGCCTGCATTTTAAAGAATCAATCCAGCCCAAATACAGCGAGCTGGTCTATTACGGGCTCTGGTTTTCGCCTCTGAGAGTTGCCTTGCAGAATTTCTTTGCCACCCTGCAGAGCAAAATCACCGGCCAGGTTAAGATCAGGCTCTTTCAGGGGCAGTGTCAGATTGTGGGCCGGAAATCACAGTTGAATTCTCTCTATGATGAGGGCCTGGCCACCTATGATGAAAATGACACCTTTGATCACAGCTCGGCCGCCGGTTTCATTAAACTCTGGTCTCTGCCCCTCAAGGTAGCAGCCAGCTGTGATAAGAAGCAGAACGCTGAAGAGACAAAATCTTCTAAAGCCTTTAATATAATTTAACAGACCTGATATTTAAAAGTACCTGAAAAGAACAAATCTAAAAAGAATGAAATAGAAAGGATTTGATGTGATGAAACTCTGGGGAGGAAGATTTCAGGACAGGACAGCCGATCCTGTAGATCGTTTTAACTCTTCTTTGAGCTTTGATTTTGAGCTCTATCCCTATGACATCCGGGGAAGCCGGGTTCATGTAAAAATGCTGGCCAGACAGCAGATTATCAGCAAAGAGGAAAAAGAGGAAATACTGACCGGGCTGGATGTCGTTGAAAACAGGCTTGCCGCTGTCTGGAAAGAGGGTAAGATTCCCTGGCAGGCTGAAGATATTCATACTCTGATAGAAAAGCTCCTCGCTGAAGAAATCGGCTCTCTGGCTGGTAAAATGCATACTGCCCGAAGCCGTAATGATCAGGTGGCCCTCGATATCAGATTGTATCTCCGGGATCAAATTGATAAAATTCAGACAAAACTGGTGAAACTGCTAGAACTTTTCTGTAAACTGGCAGCCAGACACCTAGAGACTCTTCTGCCAGGCTTTACTCATCTTCAGCCTGCCCAGCCGGTTACCCTGGCCCATCATCTCCTGGCTCATACTCAGCGTCTGAGCCGGGACCTGGAACGGCTGCAGGATTGCCGGCAGCGGGTTAATATCTGTCCGCTGGGTGCCGGAGCCCTGGCAGCAACTACTTTTAATATTGACCGGCAGTGGACGGCTGAAGAGCTTGGTTTTACCAGACCCTCGGCCAATTCTCTCGACACCGTGGGATCCCGGGATTTTCTCCTGGAGTTCCACCACTGTTCGCTCAGCATTATGCTAAATCTGAGCAGTCTGGCCGAAGAGATCATTATCTGGAACAGCCCGGAATATAATTTTATTGAACTTGATGATTCGGTAGCCACCGGCAGCAGCATCATGCCCCAGAAAAAGAACCCCGATATAGCTGAACTAATTCGTTCCAAAACCGGCCGGCTCTCTGGCAACTATCAGCAGCTGGCCATGGTTATCAAGGGTCTGCCACTGGCCTATAACAAGGATCTTCAGGAAGATAAGGAGTCTCTCTTTGATACCGTCACCACCATCAAAGAGACCCTTGAAGTTCTGCCGGTTTTTCTCCAGGGAATTAAATTTAACCGGGAAAAAATGAGGGAATCCCTCTCCCGGGGCTATCTCAATGCTACCGAACTGGCAGATTATTTAAGCAGCCAGGGACTGCCCTTCCGGGAATCTCATAAGCTAGCCGGTAAAGCAGTTAACTATGCTCTGAGTAAAAATAAGGGGCTGGAAGAGATGAGCCTGGCTGAATTTAAAGATCTCTTCCCTGAAAAAAGTGAAAAACTCAATCCGGAACTTTTAGAAAAACTCCTGCCTCTGAAAGCAGTAGAAAACCGCACCGTTCTAGGGGGTCCTGCTCCTTCCCGGGTGGCAGAACAGCTTGAGAGCCTGAAGAAAAACCTGGACCGCTATAAGAAAAAATAGCTATAAGAAAAAATAAAAGAGCTAAATTAAAATTTACTCTCTATTGACATTTGTTGACAGTTAGGGTATAATTAAATTGTGATATATTTGTGAAGTTAAATAGATATATTTGTGAAGTCAATATATGCTTTAGGGGTGAATTTTAATGTTAAAATTTATTCCAGTAATTCAAATTCTTTCTGTCTTTCTGATTGCCGGTTCACTTTTTGCCCCCTTTTTTCCTGCAGCCGAGTTTTTGCCTTCAGAGCCTCCAGAGGGTGAAGCACAGATCTATCCCGATTACTATATCCCCGCTATTACCGATGGCTATTATCTGCAGAGCTATAACCAGTGTGCCGGCTATAGCACTGCCTTTGTTCAGCGCTTTTACAATCAGCATGCTCTGGGTTCGGAAAACTATCGCGAGATGTCCTATTCCCTGCCCTTCGATATCGGCGTCCCTCCTCACCGGGTGATAAGGCATCTCCGCTCCAATCAGCTAAATGCCTCGGCCCGGATTGGCAATCTGGATACCCTTAAATACTATCTTTCCCAGGGAGTTCCGGTTATTGTCATGGTGGGGGACGGCTTGAAATGGCAGCACTATATGGTTGCTGTTGGTTATAATAATCTGGAAGATGAAATGTATTTTTACGATTCCGAAACAGGTCCCTCCCTGTTTCCTCGGCAGGAGCCTGGTAATCTAACTTTAAGCACCGAAAAATTCTTGGGTATCTGGGAAAATAACCTGCCTTTCTTCTCCCAGTTGTTTATCACCGTCGAACCCCGGGAAATTCCTCAGGAAGCCTAGCCAGACATCAGAGCTGCCACCGCCAGGGATGCCAGCCTGGTTTCAGCTTTATCGGCCCGGGAGGTTACTATTATTGGCCTGGTTGTTCCCCCAATAAAGGCAGCAAAACAACCCCCGGCCAGATAGACCACGCTTTTGCCCAGCAGATTGCCGGAAACTATTTCGGGTGTTATAAGAATATCTGCCTGACCGGCAACCTCTCCTGCCAGGCCCTTTATTTCAGCAGCATCCTGAAAAAGGGCGTTATCCAGAGCAAAGGGACCTTCGACCACCCCACCGCTGATCTGGCCCCTGTCAGCCATCTTGCTCAGGATGGCAGCTTCCTCGGTAGCAGGCATCGAAGTCCTAACCTTCTCTACCGCAGCCATCAGAGCCACCCGGGGAGTTTCCCAGCCCAGCTCCAGAGCAGCATCAATGGCATTCTGAATAATTGCAGCCCTCTCCTCAATTCCCGGTTTAATATTAACCCCCCCATCACTGATGAACAGTAATCGATCCACCGCCGGTACTTCAGCCAGGACAATATGGCTGATCAGTTGCCGCTTTAACAGCTTCTCTTTGGCTGCCAGAACAGCCTTAATCAAACTGGAAGTTTCAACCAGCCCCTTCATTAATATATCCTGATCTGCTAACAATCTTTCCACAGCATTCTCACTAATCTCCCGGTCACTTTTGCCGGCGATAATCTGACCGGGGGAAACAGTCAACTTAAGCTCTCTGGCCAGCCTTCTAATCTTCTGGGAATCCCCTATTAACAGAGGCTTAACCATGCCCTGTCTTTGAGCCTGATCCACCGATTTTAATACTTCCCGTCCTCCTGCTCCCGCCACTACCAGCCGGGCCGGTTCACCCTGGCTGGCAGCCTGGATTATTTCGTCCATATTCTGCATGTTTTCAGGCCTCCTCCAGAGGTAATTTAATAAAAAATTCCGGGAAAAATACCCGCAGTCGCCATCTGCAAAATATTAAAGGGGTTGCTGAAATTCCGAATATACTCTCAGAATCTTCTTTGCTTCTTGAAAGATTTCTCTTTTTAACCATTCCGGTTTGAGAATTTTGATCTGACTGCCCCGGCTTAAAATAATACCTTTGATTTCCTCAAGATCATTACTTTTCATTTTTAATTTTAAACACTTAGAATTCTCAGAAGTTCCATCATCAACCTTCTGAAAAATATTATGCTGTTTTAGTTCCTCCAGAACCGCAGGTGAACCGATCAGTTCCAGTTCTTTTTCATTCAGTTCCTTTTCCCGAAGCTGGTCTGCTTCAGCGGCAAAATAACAGAATTTCTTCCCCTCCTGCTGCTCCTTAAGAGATATTCTTTTCCCCAGAATCCGGTACTGCAATATTGCAGTCAGGCTGATAAGCTCATAATTCTGATTTTCTGGCAGATAACCATATAAAAACCAGTTTCTCCTGTAATAAAAAAGCTCCCGGGGTTTAATCTTCTGCCTCAAACTTTGATCCTCCTGTTGAAGCCTGAAAATTTCAATCATTTCAGGCCCTTTCTGCCTTTGGTAAAACCATTTTAATTTCTCCAGCAGACTTTCCCGCATTCCTGAAGGTGTTATTTCAAATTCAACCTCGGCCAGCAGGTTTTCCCCTTTTGGATCAGGAATAGCCTGGTATATCCTGTCAATTGCCTGTTCCTGATTCCCAAAAACATAATCCTGGCCTTCTAACCGAGAAGTTATTTCCAATAAATCCTCCAGGCTTAGATACTGCCGGGTATGATGATAACTGTCATCTAAATAATAGCCTCCCCCTTTCCCGGGGCGGGAAGAAACCGGGAGGCCGATGCCTTTCAGGGTTTTTATATCCTTTTTGATGGTCCTGGGAGAAACTGAAAATTCCTCTGCCAGTTCAGCACAGTAAATCTTTCTTTCCTCCAGCAGTTTGATAAATATTCCCAGCAGCCTTGCCGTCTTCATCCTGGACCCTCCATCCTTCCCTGCCAGTTCTGATAATACTATCTGCAAAATCAGATAACATAACCGGGCAGCAGACTAAAAATTTCACTATTCCAGCTATTATTTTAACTAATTTTCCTCAATTCAGCAAATTTAAATTACAAAACCCCCGCAGCCAGGGTTATTTGTCATCCCAATAATTATCCTGGTTGGCTCTTTTGAAGTGTGCGTTTCAATGGCATGAATGCTTTTTAGACAGCATATCATTCTCCAGCTATAAATCCCCGGAATACCGGGGATTTATAGTTTTATAATCTATTCAATTGGGAATTTCCTGCCCATAGGAATTGTAATGGACCCTGTCGTAATTTAGCTCATCCAGCTCATAGGAAGGTTTTTCTTCATCGGGATATCCCAGAGCCACAATAGCCAGCACCCTTAGTTTATCAGGCAGATCCAGCACATCTCTGACATAATTCTCGGAATCAATGCCATCCTGGCGCTGACGACGGCGGATCTGGATCCAGCAGGAACCCAGGCCCAGGTCTTCTGCCATCATCTGAATGTGGGTTGCAGCAATAGAACAGTCTTCCACCCAGACATCACTTGCCCCGGGATCAGCCGCCACAGCTACAGCTATCTCAGCACCGGCCAGAAAAGAGGATCCCCCGGCTTTAGCCTCAGCAAGTTCTTCCAGAATCTCTTCCTGGTCAATTAAAATGAACTGCCAGGGTCGCTGACCCCGCGAGCTTGGAGATAGCAGAGCCGCCTGGAGCAGAGCCTGAATCTGTTCTCCACTGACCTCTTTATTCTGATATTTCCTGATGCTTCTCCTCTTCTGCAGCATCTTTAAATACACTCTATCATCCTCCTTAAACATTTTAAATATACTGGGCACCTGAAAATCTTCCCGGGCTGGCTAATGTAAGTTCTACTTATACCTGTCCGGCATCCGGTCCAGTCTGATAAGATCATCCTTTCCTTCCCTGGCAATCAGCATATCAGCTTCCCCTGCTTTCACAATCACCACCGCCGGACGGGGGATCCCGTTATAATTGCTGGCCATGGAATAGCTGTAGGCTCCAGAGGCTGGGACTGCCAGAATATCTCCCGGCCGGGGCCGGGGCAGTTCGGTTTCTTCTACCAGGACATCTCCTGATTCACAGCACTTTCCAACCACAGCGGTACTGATTTCAGGTTTCTCCCGGCAGCGGTTGGCCAGAAATCCCTCATAAATTGCATCATAGAGAGCCGGACGAATATTATCGGTCATTCCCCCGTCAACTGCCACATAGTTTTTGCTGTTATTCACCCTTTTGATGGATCCAACTGTGTAGAGAGTTGTGCCTGCTTCTCCTACAATTGAGCGGCCGGGCTCCAACAG
Source organism: Halanaerobiaceae bacterium (assembly GCA_007134885.1). Taxonomy (GTDB): domain Bacteria; phylum Bacillota; class Halanaerobiia; order Halanaerobiales; family Halarsenatibacteraceae; genus T1SED10-84. Next base: position 3,417 of record SLJX01000005.1, on the reverse strand, counting down.
AAGCCGGGGATAGGGATAGCTCTCCCGGCGGCAGGTGGTCGCCAGTTCTCCGGCCACCTCAGAAACCAGGCTGACTATATCCACCTGGCTGTCCTCCTCGGTTTGCGGTGAACCAAATCCGCCTCCAAGATTGACATCCTCCAGGATCAGACCGTGATTACGGCGCAGATCCAGCAAAAACTGCAACAGAACCCAGATCAGTTCCCGAAAGGGTCTGCTTTCATAAATCTGAGAACCGATGTGAGAATGAACTCCCTGTAAAATAAGGTTTTCCTGGTTCTCAATCCAGAGGGCCAGTTCTTCCGCCTGGCCTGTTTCTATCCCCACTCCAAATTTGGAGGTTTTCTGACCGGTCCTGATATAATCATGGGTGCGGGCAGCTATGCCGGGGGTAACCCGGAGCTGGCAGGCCAGTTTCATCTGGTATCTCCGGGCCAGATCAGTCAGCAGTCCGGCTTCCCGGGCATTATCTATCACAAAGATCGCCACTCCGGCCTCAATAGCTTCCTCCAGCTCAACCGGGAGCTTGTTGTTGCCATGGAAAAACATCCTGTCGGGAGGGAACCCCCCCTTCCGGGCCCGGAAAAGTTCTCCCCTGGAAACAATATCAAGAGCCAGACCGGTTTTATTAATCAGACCGGCCAGTCCCTGACAGAGAAAGGCCTTACTGGCATAAATTATCTGATTTTCTCCGGGATAGCTGCCAGCCGCTTTTTTATATAAATTAATTTTCTTTAATATCAGCTCTTCATCAAAGACCAGCAGGGGTGTTCCATATTTTTCTTTAAGTTTTTCAGCTGTAACTCCTCCTATCTCCAGCATTCCATCATCATTAACTGTCATGGTTCCGGGTAAAAACAAGTTTATTTCCTCCTGTTCTCTGCTCCTGTGTTCTCAATTCTTCATTCTGCTAAAGTAATTATATGCTATTTCCCTAAGGCCGTCAAACCGGCCTCCTCTTGGGAGGATGCTTCTTTCTTCTTAATGCCAGCTGCTTTCTGCTGAAATTTCTCAGCTGCCTGTAACGAACCTCCAGAGAATCCAGATTAAAAACCTCCTGGTAACCATCGGCAATAACCAGCCAGTCCCCCTCACCAGACCTCAAGGCTTCAGGGGCAGGATAATGAAAATCAGCATGATGCATGCGGTGAGCATTCCAGCTTCTTCCTCCGGGAGTGAGGTAGGGTCCCAGCAAAATTTCCTGATATTCTTCCCGGTTTAACTTCTGGATTTCATGCAGCATAACGCGGGAACCGTAACCCGGCAGGGGATCCTGAGCCAGGCGATACAGCCTGTTATTCAGCTGCAGGATTCTGCCGGCCGGGCGGGCGTACCTGCCCCGGGCTACAGGATTGGCCGGATGAGCCTCCCAACTATCGGCCAGCAAATCCCGGCTGGAATAAAGGTGCAGTCTGGTGTCATCCCAGGTGGTAAAAAGCCACCAACGTCCCTGATACTGCATTAAAGTGGAATCCCGGTAGGGCCGGGGCGGCAGAGGTAGCTCCCGGCAGATTTCCCAGTCACCAGGAAAATCCACCGCCCGGTAAAGAGTTGCCTTTCTGGCCCGGCTCATTTCGGGCAGCATAAAATTCTCACCCTGATGCTGAAAAACCAGGGGATAGGACAGATGGACATCTCCCCTCAAAATCAGCCCCTCATACTGCCAGTCCCGTCCTTCAGGGCTGATGGCCAGTCCGATTTCTCCCCTGCCACTGTTTTTATTTAAGATCTCGAAAAAAAGATAATAATTCTCCTTCTGCTGCAACAAAAAGGGGTCGGCCACAAAACTGGCCCGGCAGTCAGAAATATCAGCCGAAGTTATGATGGGATTGCCGGAATAGGGTTTTAAGCTCTCCAGAGGATTGCCGGTAAAAAGCCCGATGCTCCATTTTTTCCCAGTTTTTCTCCGGGGAGTTCCCTGATTCCTTAATTTTCTCTGCTGAATAAATTTTAACAACAAAAATAGATCACCTCCTGAAAAAATTATTTCCCAGAAAAAGCAGCTGATTTAGTCTGGAAAAAAGGAAATTTTGTGTTTAACTATAACTATAGTATAAGGAGTGAAATAGATGCAGTTAACTACTATTATACCAGCGGCAATCCTGATTCTCAATTTAATATTTATCATTGCTCTTATTTTTTTTGAAAGAAAAGACCCCTCAGCCACCTGGGCCTGGCTCTTTGTGCTGACTCTGCTGCCAGTACTGGGTTTTGTGGTTTATGTCTTCCTGGGACTTACCCCCCGCAAACGCAAAGTCTTTCAGCAGAAAATGGAACAGGATAAGGGAAAAAAAATGACTTATGCCGATAAATCCTTCTTTAACCTTACCGATAATACTCCAGACTTTCCTCCTCTGGAGAAGGGTATCATCAGACTGGGTCTCAGCAGTCGTACTCCAGCCATGCTGGGCTATAATAATATCAAAATATATACCCACGGTCAGGAGAAGTTTGCCGACCTCTTTACCGACCTGAAAGAAGCTGAAGATTATATCCATATAAATTATTTTATCATCCGGCCCGACCGGTTGGGTAAAGAGCTGATAGAAATCTTGGCTGACAAGTCCCGGCAAGGAGTGGAGGTGCGCCTGCTCTATGATAGAATGGGAACTAGAAATCTTCCCCAGGAACAAATAGAGGAATTCAAAAAGGCAGGAGGTGAGGCTGTCCCTTTTGCTCCCTTCGTTCTCGATATTAACTATCGCAACCACCGGAAGAACTGTATCATCGATGGACAGATAGGTTATGTGGGTGGTATTAACGTCGGCATTGAATATATCGGAGAATCCCAGCGCTTTGGAGATTGGCGGGACACTCATCTCAAGCTAAGAGGAGAAAGTGTCGACAGCCTGCAACACCGCTTTTTGCTGGACTGGAGTTTTGCCACCGGGGAAAGTTTTTTAAACCAGCCCCGCTTCTTTCCCGAAAAAAAAGTTAAAGGCTCCTCAGCTGTCCAGATTGTTACCAGCGGTCCCGATTCCAAGGAGGAAGAAATTAAAACTTTATTTTTAAAGATGATTTACGGGGCAGAAAAAACAGTTTATATCCAAACCCCCTATTTTATCCCGGATAGCAGCATGCTGGAAGCCCTTAAAGTTGCAGCTTATTCAGGAGTCGATGTCAGAGTTATGATTCCAGACCGCGCTGATAAACCCATTGTTTATGCTGCCAATTATTCCTTTGTAGGTCAGCTCCTGGAAGCCGGGGTGCGATTTTACCACTATGAAAAAGGTTTTCTCCACAGCAAGACCATTACCGCCGATGGCCGGATTGCCTCGGTAGGTACTACCAATATGGATGTGAGAAGTTTTAAATTAAACTTTGAAATCAATGCCTTTATCTACGATAGAAAGGTTGCCGGAGAGCTGGAGGATATTTTTCTGGAAGACCTGGAATATTCTTCGGAAATAACTCCCA
>SLJX01000202.1 GCA_007134885.1 Halanaerobiaceae bacterium | reverse complement strand
TCCGACTCCGGCGAAAAGCTGATTGCTGATTTGAGGCATAAATTCAGACAGGAAATTAAAAAACATCTTTCGGGTTTATCCCGGGAAGATATCAGACTGCTCAAAGAAGCTTCCCAGCAAATTCACCGGGTCCTCTCTAAGCTGAATTGACAGCTTTCCAGCAGTTTCTGCCATATTTTATGTTAATTTGCAAGCAAAATTCAGATCTAGGAAAAACGGGTAGTACCCGGTTCCACCATATACATTCCCACCACTCAACGCTCAAGCAGACTCTTAACCCTGCGCAGCAGTCGGGTAAATAAGCCAGCCCGCTCTATATCATGAGCGGCCAGCAAATCAGTGCGATGGACTTCCTCCCCATCGACCAGGGCAACCGCTTCACCCAATTTTGTGCCAGCTGAGATGGGTAGTTCAAATTCAGGCTGAAGCTTGATCTCGGTATCGACATTATGTTCCAGATAGCGGGGAACGGCTGCCTTTAAATCGCGGTCCGGACGGATGCTGACATATTCAGTCTCACTTTCAGGAACTAAAATTCCTTCAATCTCATCATCCCTGGCCAGCAGAATTTCCTGACGATAATTTTCAAAACCGTAATCCAGCATTCTGGCGGTCAATTCTTCCCGCTGCTGCCGGGAATCAGCCCCCAGCACAACAGATATCAGGCGAAAATCTCCCTGTCTGGCGGTGGCTGCCAGGCAGAAACCAGCAATCCGCGTATAGCCGGTTTTCAAACCGTCCATGCCGGAATAATTCAAAATCATCCTGTTGGTATTGGTCAGCATAGCCTGCCGGTCCGGGAGTTCCAGATATTCCAGCCAGATCTGACTCCAGTTCAAAACTTCCTGGTACTGAACCACTTCCCGGGCCATTTTACTGATATCCCGGGCGGTGCTGTAATGGTCGGAATCAGGCAGACCGTGCGGATTGGTGAAATTAGTATTTTCCATTCCCAGTTCCCGGGCCCGGTCATTCATCATTTCCACAAAGTAATCATAATGCCCCCCTACAGCTTCAGCCAGGGCATAGCTGGCATCATTGGCTGAGGAGATGATAACAGCCATGAGCAGTTCTTCAATTGTAATTTCATCGCCGGTATTAAGAAATATCTGGGAGCCCCCCATGGAAGAAGCCCCGCTGCTGATGGTGGTGGAATCGGTCAGTTCCAGCTCACCATTTTCAATGGCTTCCATGGTAAGCAGAACTGTCATTATTTTAGTGATGCTGGCCGGAGGCAGCTCTTCATCGGCATTATTTGCATAGAGCACCTGTCCGGTTTCGGCATCCAGCAGAATTGCTGAAAGATCATTGGTTTCAAGAGCTCCGGAAGAAAAGCTAAGACTCAAAACCAGCAGAACAGTAAGTAAAATTATTGCTAAATTTTTACCTGGCATCTACTCATCACCTTCATTATCAAGTTTGGCCTCTTCCCAGATTGCATCCAGCTCTTCCAGAGACATTTCAGTCAGTTTGAGATCCTGAGACTGAACCTTCTCTTCTATAAAGGAAAACCGCTCTTTAAAGCGGCGAACACAGCCCAGCAGAGCAATTTCGGGATTAACATCGAGAAAACGAGCCAGATTGACAGCGGCAAAAAGAAGGTCTCCTACTTCCCGGGCAATCTGCTCCCGGTCCTGCTGCTCTGCAGCCTGGCGCACCTCTTCCAGTTCTTCTCCAACCTTATCATAAACCGGTTCAATCTCCTCCCAGTCAAAGCCCACTTCAGCAGCTAAAGCCTGAACTTCCCGGGCCTGCAGCAAAGCAGGTAAATTTTTCTGGCAGTCAGCCAGAATCGAAGGGCTGTCAGCATTTGCAGCTAAGCCGCCATTTTCCCGGCTGTCTCCTGTTTCGTTCATCTCTTCGCTGTCTTGCTTGCCTCTCTTCTCATCCTGCTGGCAAACTTCGCTGTTGCCACTGGCAGATCTGGTGCTGCTGGTGCTGTTGCTGACCAGATTTTCTCTTTCGGCATCCTTGACAGCCTGCCAGGTCAGCTTAACGTCCTCAGGAGTATCCGCTCTCTCATTCCCGAAAACGTGAGGATGACGGCGGATCAATTTTTCAGTCAGCCGGCTGATAATACTCACCAGATCAAAGTCGTCATTTTCTTCTCCAATTCTGGCCTGGAAAACCACCTGCAGCAGCAGATCCCCCAGCTCTTCGGCCATCAGGTCCGGATCGCCAGTATCAATAGCCTCCACTGCTTCATAAGCTTCCTCAATTATATAGGGTCTGAGGGATTTATAGGTTTGAACTCGATCCCAGGGACAGCCCTCCTCAGAGCGGAGGCAGGCCATAACCTGGTGTAGTTTTTCAACTTCCTGACATAAAATATCCTTATCACTAGATTGATTATTCATAAACTCCTCCATAAGCTGTTATAATACACCCCAATCCTGTAGTTTTCCTGATATTCTGGCACCCACACCCGGTATCAGCTTCAGCTCCTGAGCTCCAACCTCTCCAGAATAAATAAGCAGAAAGCCATAGAGAAGTACTCCCAGCCCCACTGCAGCAGTGAGGCTCACAAGACCGGAAAGTCTGAAAATATCGGCTGACAGGGAAAGCATCAGGGGATGAAAAAAGTATACTGCTATACCCATGATTAGAGCTGAAAGGGCCGGGTAACCGACCCGGGCTGGGGAGGCAACAAGTGTTCCGGTTAATTTTTTGACATAAATTATGTTCAGGGCTGCGGCAACGGCAAATCCGGTTACCGTTCCCAGGGCTGCTCCGTGAATGTTAAAAGCCGGGATTCCCGTCAGGGTAAAATTGATGACGGCATTACAGATTGCGCCCAGAAAAAGGTTCTTAGCAGGCAGATCGGTCCTGCCGATTCCCTGCAGGATAGCTGAGGAGGTCTGCTGTAAAGTGATGAAGATGACGCCCAGAGCAGTAATCTGAAGAATACTGGCAGCCTGAGGCTCGGCAAAAATCACCCCGGTCAGGGGTTCAGCCAGCACAAAGAGGCCGATGGCTGCTGGAATACCCAGCATGACTGTCAGCCGCAGGGCGGTGGAAGTGCGCTTCTTGATAAGGGTTTCGTCTCTGACAGCAAAGGCTTCCGAGATGGCAGGTACCAGGCTGGTAGCCAGGGAAACGGTAATGATGGTGGGGAAATGAACCAGGGGCATAGCCACCGTGGTGAACTGACCGTAGAGGGTGGTGGCCCTCTCCATAACGAAACCGGCTGCCTGAAGACGCTGGGGAACAAAAACCCAGTCCACAAAGCTCATCAACGGCATTACCAGGGCACCCAGGGTGATGGGTACTCCCAGCCCAAAAAATTCTCGCAGAACCGGGCGGACCTTAAGGCTGGAAACAGCCCGATCTTCAGCCAGAAAGGCAAAAATATCTTCTCTTCTTTTATAGTATATATAAATTACCAGCAAAAGTCCAGCAATCGCACCGGTAAAAGCCCCGAAGGAGGCACCGGCAGCTGCGTAACTTAAACCGAGCGGCAGCAGAAGGTAGGCCAGCGATATCATGGTTATCATCCGAACGAACTGCTCAATCAGCTGGGAGATGGCGGTGGGCTTCATATCCTGCAGCCCCTGAAAAAATCCGCGAAAGCTGGCCATAATCGAGACCACCAGGATAGCCGGAGAAATCGCCAGCAAAGCATAATAGGCCCGGGGATCCAGACGGAGCAGGGAGATCACCGGCCGGGCAATCAGAGCCATGGTCAGGGCTGCCAGGAGTCCGATAACAACGCTCAAAATCCGTGCTATAGTAAAAATTCGATAGGCATCCTTCTTCTCTTCCCGGGCAATTCTTTCTGAGATCATTTTAGCCAGAGTCACCGGTATTCCGGAACGGGAGACAACCAGCATAATGGTATAGAGAGGATAGGCCATCTGATAGAGGCCCATACCCTCAGCGCCGATCAGACGGATCAGCACCACCCGGTAGCCCAGTCCCATAACCCGTGAGAGAATCCCGGCAGCGCTGAGGATGGCAGCTCCTGCCACAAAATGCCGCGATTTCTTAGCTTCCAACCCCATCACCGACTTTCCCGGTTTCCAGCTCAGCAGGCCGGGAAACAAACTCCAGCAGAGAATCCAGCACAGCCAGCAGCAGTTCTTTCTTGTCTCTCTTGCCAGATTTCCTTACGCCGATTACCGGCTTTTTGGCCGATCGGATCTTGATTTCCCGGGGATATTCCCGGGCCAGCTTCATGACAGCCTCGCTGTCGACGCTCTTCTTATCCTGAAAATAACAGCTTATTCTATCCTGTTCCTCTTTAACTTCTGTAATTTTAAGCCGGCTGGCCCTTAATTTTACCCGGCTGATAAAGAGCAGGTTAGCAGCCTCTTCCGGAATATCTCCAAACCTGTCCTCCAGTTCGGCTTTAATATCTGCCAATTTGTGATCACTGCCGGCGGCCATTATCCGCTGATAGATATCTATCTTCTGACTGGAATCAGGAATGTAATCTTCCGGGATAAAGGCGTCGAGATTGAGCCTGACCTCGGCTTCCACTTTCTCCTCTTCCTCCTCACCCTTCAATTCCTCCATAGCCTGTTCCAGCAGTTTGCAGTAAAGAGAATATCCCACACTAGCAATATGACCGTGCTGTTCGGGACCGAGAATATTGCCGGCTCCTCGAATCTCCATGTCCCGCATAGCTATCTTGAAACCGGAGCCCAGACTGGTGAATTCCCTAATGGCCTGGAGCCTCTTTTCGGCAACTTCCGGCAGAATCTTATCTTCCTGATACATCAGATAGGCGTAGGCAACCCGGTTGGTGCGGCCAACCCGGCCCCTGAGCTGATAAAGCTGGGCCAGACCCAGCCTCTCAGCCTGATTGATGATGATGGAGTTGACATTGGCAATATCCAGTCCGTTTTCAATGATGGTAGTGCAGACCAGCACATCATACTCTTTATCATAAAAATTCATCATAATCTTTTCCAGCTTGCTCTCCCGCATCTGGCCGTGGGCTATGGCAACCCGGGCTTCAGGAACCAGTTCCTGGACCATTTCAGCCTGGCTGTCAATATCCTCAACCCGGTTGTGAACGTAATAGACCTGACCATCCCGGGCCAGCTCCCGCCTGATGGCATCCCGAACAGTCTCCTTGCTGAATTTTTTGACATAGGTACGGATGGGATAGCGGTTTTCCGGCGGGGTCTCAATTACGCTCATATCACGCACTCCCACCAGAGCCATATGCAGGGTTCGGGGAATAGGAGTGGCAGTCAGAGTCAGGACATCCACCTTTTTCTTGAGGTTTTTCAATTTTTCTTTATGAGCCACTCCAAAACGCTGCTCCTCATCTATCACCAGCAGACCCAGATCATTAAATTCGATATCAGAGGAAAAGAGCCTGTGAGTTCCAATAATGATGTCGATCCGGCCCGAAACCAGCTGTTTCTTAATGTTTTTCTGCTC
>SLJX01000055.1 GCA_007134885.1 Halanaerobiaceae bacterium | reverse complement strand
GCCGACCTGAGCCTTTCAACCTCCGGACTGATTTATCACTGTTAAGGACTACCAGCAGGAAATCACCCAGACTGCTGGCCTCGGCTAGAAAGTGAATGTGACCTATATGTAAAAGATCAAAGCAGCCATTGGTCAGCACAAGACTTCTTTCCGGATGCTGCTGGTTGATATTTTTCAGTTCAGCAGGAGACAGTATTTTGCTATTCATCACCAATCACCCTGACCAGTTCTTCGGGATGGACCACATCAACACCTGGTTTCCCTACAACCAAACCAGCAGCAAAGTTGGCCAGTTTTGCTCCCTTTTCAATACTCAAGCCGACCCCCAGAGAAAGAGCCAGCACCGCTGCTACAGTATCACCGGCTCCGGTTACATCATAAACTTCAGCTTTTTTGTTCACCGGAATATGATTATAATCCCCATCCTGATAAAAAAGGCTCATGCCTTCAGCGCCCCTGGTAATCAGCAGATATTCACTGGAAAGCCTGGCAATCAGCTGCCGGCCGGCTTCAATTATATCTGCTTCCTGATCGATATTCTGTCCCCAGGCCCGGCTTGTTTCTTCCAGATTAGGAGTTGCCAGGGTAACTCCGGTAAAATCAAGCAGCTGATAGCGGCTGTCAGCCAGCACAGGTATACCTGCCTCTCTGGCAAGTTCTATAATTTCTGCAATAAATTCTCCGGTAAAAACTCACAGTCCATAATCTGAAAGTATCAGAGCATCGAAATCAGCTATTCTATCCTGAAGCCGGGAAAACAAAAGCGCTCTATTACTATCAGTCACCCTGATTCCCCTGGTATTGTCAATTCTGACAATCTGCTGACGAACAAGCTGCTTTCCTCCGGCCATAACTCTGGTTTTAACAGCGGAGTCTGCTGCCTCAGACACCACCACTCCAGAAATTTCTATTGACCCTTTATCAAGGCTGGCTGCCAGCCTCTGCCAGTTATTATCAGCTCCAACAACTCCCAGCAGCTCTGTTTTTCCTCCCAGTGAAACGGCATTGGCTGCTGCATTGGCAGCTCCTCCGGGACAGACATGACGGTCGATCTCTTCCATTATAATAACCGGCGCCTCCCGGGAAATACGATCCGGACGACCAATAACAAACTCGTCAATAATGATATCACCAAGGACTAAAATCCGGCTTTCAGCTATCAAATATACAAGTGAACTATCCAATGATTTAACCCCCTGGCTTAAAAATTTGATTAAAACTGAACTCTGATTCCCAGAGCAAATTTTGGGCCGGTGCGGCTCCAGTAGCTGTTCCCCACTGTAAAAGTTAAACCGCTGTTGCCAACCAGGGGCAGACCAAAACCTCCCCGATAAACCAATCTATTGCTGTCTTCCAGCAGATAATAGTCCAGAGAATAGAGCAGATAGCTCCTTTCCCCCAGGGAAAATTCTCCTCCCAGTCCCAGGGAGGGAGCCAGAGAAGGCTGCTGAAAGTCCGTGGCTGCCGATAATCTCAATTGTGTGGTCAGGTCCCGACGCTGCCAGAAATTTAACAGCCAGGTACCCTGGAGGTTAAAATTCCGGCCGTCATAATGAAAAAGGCTGTTGAATTCATTAAGGGCATCAAAGGAGATATTCAATATAAGCTGCAGGGACTCAATTTCACTGAAACTGCTGCTTATTATGTAATCAGCTCTTTCCAGTCTGGGTGACCAGGCCTGAACCGGACTGGCAAAAAGTAAAACCAAGAAAAAAATTAGAATTATAACTGTCAATCTTTTCTCCATCTTTATCAGCTCCCTAAAAATTGCTTCTGATCAAAAGGGCATTGGAAATATTTCGCTCGCCGCTGGGAATGTTCATGTTAAAACCCCTCACCAGCAGTCTGGCGGTGGCCCCTCCATCCAGATTCATAGCAGATACCGCGCCCAGACCAACCATCAGTTCCGCCAGTTCTTCAAGCTCCATGCCTATGCTGCGCTCAGGCTGACGGCCATCAACAGTAACCAGCAGCAGCCTGTTGTCACCGGTTAGACCCAGAGCTGATCTGGGGGCCCTTCCCTGAACAATATCAGGCTGAAACCGTTCTTCCTCAGCAGTAACATCTATTCTTCCCCCGGTGACCAGATTTGGTCCTGCCCCCAGGGCATGTTTGATGCTGCCCTGTAAAGACGGTTCAGGCTCCAGAGTTTCCCTGAGTTCCAGTTCAATTCCGGTTCGCACACCGCCCAGCACCAGGGCCTTCTGCCCCCTGGCCTGAATTAACCAGCCTTCTTCAGGAGCAGGTGTGCTTACCCCAACACCTCCTCGATTAATTCCCTGAACCTGGCCAGTTTCATCCAGATAAATTTCTACAGCATCACTGCTCAGAGCCGGTGCCTGTTCACCCATGTGTTTGTTTATTATGACAGCTTCATTTTTACCGGGCTGGCGGTTGGCTCCGGTTATTATCAGAGATTGATCCCGGGGCAAAATTAATTCAGCCTGCCAGTCAAATCTCCCTATTTCAAATTCTCCATCCTCTGAGATAAGCAGGACTGTCCTGATCAAATCCCTGGCCTTATCAGTGACTATCTGACCATCTATCATTAAAAGTCCCAGGGGACGGCCGGTGCCGTCAAAAAATCCTCCATTGATACCGCCCAGGGCCTGATTTCTCTGACCTATATCAACCAGATCTTCCCTTCCCCTCATTCTATCTTCAGAAAGAGCCGGAAAAACAGAGAAATTTCTGTTGTTAAGGTCCAGTTCTAAAAGATTAATCACCCGGGAACCCCACCAGGTCTGCTGACGAATCTCTTGATAATTCAAGCCCCTCTGGACCCTGGCGTCCACTACCAGCCGGGAACTGGCCAGCTCTCCCATATTTACAAGCTCTGCCTCAGGAAATATTTCCTGCAGTATCTGGTGATAGTCTTTATCACGCTGAGCAGAATGCCTTATATCATCAAGCTTTATTATATCATATTCCCGGCTAGAATTCAGAGTTTCTCCAGTTGAGTCTTTCCGGTGATAATCAGCAGGAAATATTTGATTATTTTGAACCAGAAATTTGGTTTCGGTTTCTGCCACAGCCTCTCTGGTGGAGGTGCTGACCTCCCCTTCCAATCGGTAATTTTCTCCTGGAACATATTCTGAGACCTGATACAGGGCTTCTGCAGTCAAACGGCTGCGTATAGTGACTGCCAGTGATTTAAGCACCTCAGGAGACAGAGGCCTGCTCTCCTCCAGCTGAATCAATTCCAGTTCCTGCTTCACCTTATCCTCCAGAAATATTGATTTAACAATCTGCAGTCCAGAATCATAACCTTCGATTTTTATTTCATCCTCAAAAAGATGACCTTCAATAGAAAAATTTCCCTTTAACCTCAGGTGATCTGCAGCTAAAATTAGTTCACCCTGCTGCCAGAGCTGCAGGTTATTTCCAGGCCTTGATATTTCAGTAACCCAGCCTTCATACCCGGCTGCTGTTAAATCTTCTTTAAGTTTGTCCGCTGGTGTTCTCTCGACAAAGTTGCCAGCCTGGAGGCGATATAAGTCGGGACCCTCTACAATACTTAAATCAGAAAAACCCAGTCCCTTTAATTCTTCCTTATGTTCTTCAGCCCTATTCCTTTCTCCTGTGGCCAGGATTTGTACAGTATAATAATATTCTCCTTCTTCCGCTTCTGTATCATGCCTTACCAGAAATTTCTCAGAGGAAGACAGACCGGCTGTTCCTTCTACTGCCCGGATTTCAAGATTAAAATTTTGACCCGGGGTTATTTCAACCTCCTGCAATTCGGAAAAAATTTTGGCTGTTAGTTTTCTATCATTCTCAATAAATTCAAGCATACCTTCAGGAAAATCAGTCTGGAGAGCCATGGCCCTGCCAGAAAAAACCGCCAAAAAAATCAGCAGGATTGCTAAAACTATGCTTCTGGGTAATATCGAAAAGAACTTCATTAGTCAGCCTCCTCTTCAAGAGCTTAAAAAAACTTAAAATCTCAATTCAAACTACCTCAATATATTTTTATCACAAAAATAATCGGTCTTTGCTGTTTACCAGCAGAGATACAGGAGAAATAGCATAAATAAACTTTATCAGAAGTAAGTTAATCAGACAATACCCCAATAACAGCAGTCAGAAAAAGCCTGTAATCCTGTCTAATTTAAACCTGCCGGAGAATCAGAATAAAATAAATGTCACAAAAAAAGATTTATGTAAATTATTTAGCAAATTTTTATATTTTAGAACTATTTCAAGACTATCAGGACTTTTTTCTGATAAACTTGCTCTCAGATAAACAGTATGATATTTTTATTATACCAACAAGTAAGGGCATTTACAATATCCAGCGCAATATTTTCTGCAAAAGTTTCTGCAAAAATGAACAGGGAAGGTTGGGTAAATTGAAAACAAATACCCATAAAACCGAAACAAAAAAATCAGCAATTCAGGATAAATCCAGTATTTCCTTCTCCATTCAGGTGTTTTATGGTCTGGGAGTTAGTTATGCCCTGGTTGATCAAATTTTTGCTCAATGGGTTCTTTATTACTACCTGCCGCCCAGGGCTTCAGCCCTGGAGCCAGTGCTTCCACCGCTGTTTATTTCACTGGCTCTGGTTATCTCGCGTTTTGTTGATATGATAGCCGATCCGGCAGTGGGCTATTTCTCCGATAAAATTTCAACAGGATACGGAAGAAGAATTCCCTTTATAGCCCTGGGAGTAATTCCCCTGGCTCTGACAACAGTTGCCTTTTTCTATCCTCCCCGAACCGGGACTTCAGTTGCCTTCTTCTATCTGGCCGGAGTGGGCTGTCTCTTTTTTATTTTTTATACCATTGTCGGCGCTCCCTACAATGCTTTGATTCCCGAGCTGGCCGAAAGCAAGCTGGACAGACTTAATCTTTCCACCTGGCAGTCGGTTTTCCGGCTGATATACACAGCTATTGCCATGGTTCTGCCGGGTTGGCTGATAACAGTAATTGGTCAGGGTGACGATGAAAGAGGAGTCAGAGGAATGGTAATCCTGCTGGCGGCCCTTATGATTGTAACTATATTTATCATGGTATACAAGGTTGATGAAATGAAATATTCCGGAGGTAAAAGTTCCAATACCGGTTTGAAAGAAAGTCTTCATTATCTAATCAAAAATAAATCCCTGCAGTTCTATCTGCTGGGATTAATGTTCTTTTTTCTGGGTTTCAATACCCTGCGGGGCTCGCTTAATTATTATATCGAAGATATTATGGGCTACAGCACTGCTGCTATCACCCTGGCCTCAGCCCTGCTCTTTGGCAGTGCAGCACTCTCCTTCTATCCTGTTAACCGGCTGAGCCGCCGCTATGGTTATAAAAAACTACTGCTGGTTTTCCTGGTGGCCCTGGCTCTGCTTTCGCTGGCCCTGACCCAGGTTGACCGCCTGCTGCCGGCAGAGGCCGGGTTTATTATTTATCTAATTGCTGGAAT
>SLJX01000038.1 GCA_007134885.1 Halanaerobiaceae bacterium | reverse complement strand
TTATATTAAAATATTATCAATAAGTCAAATATAAGTCAAATAATTCAAACAAATGATTCCTCTGTCAGATCAACTGTCAGCACCAGCTCTAAAGCCAGCACTGCAACTACTGTTCTTTTTCTCATCCCTATTACCTCCTGTTTAATTGTAATACTGCCACCATACCTTATTTATTACTCCTTGCCCCGGCCAGGCAGAGCATAATAACGAGATATTATGGCGCTGGAATTTCTATTATGCTGTCCGGTAGCATGAAACCCAGACCTACAGAAAAGCATTAATGATTATTGCTTTGCCCGTAGTCTGCATAGTTTCAATCAGGGCCTTTAATTCAGTTTCCTTTTTTCTTAATTTCATTTTAAAGCGGGAGATGAAGTGGAAAATATAATCAACTCCCAGACCATGAAAGATCTATCAGCAGTAGTTTTAGATAAAACCAGAACAATTACAAAAGGTGAACCCGAGGTTAGAAAAGAAGACTCTTATTGAACTGAAAGAAGAAGGCAATACGGCCATGCTGGTAGCCTATAATGATAAAGTAATTTGCATAATAAGGTTGTGACTCCTAAAAAAACTATCATTAGGGTTGGTAGGGGAAGATAGAGTTGAGCGTTGAATATTAAAGTTGACAGCAGTATAATTACTAGCACTAGAAAAACTGCCAGTAGAGTTTGTTGAGCTAAGCTGGCTAAAATCCATTCTCCTTTTTTCAAAGGTGAGGCTATTAGTCTCTTTAAAGTTCTCTTTCTTTTATACTCGGTTACTCCGATTGTTACTCCCATTATTCCGTTGATTGCTATGAAAGCAGCTATCAAACCTGGTAGAATGTTTTTTTATAATGTCACAATTAAGGCCATCACTGCTCAACTTATCAACGTAGATAGCACAAAAAAGTAATCGTCATCTTTGCCATCTCTGTACGGTAAATACTCCTTTAGAATTTTGATTTAAGTTTGAATGGCGATATATTTTCTTTATTGGCATAATAAAACCCCACCTTTTATAAAATATTAGGTGAGGAAGCTGCCCGTATGACTGGGTAATTTTACCCCTAATAATCAGCCGTTCAGGAAATCGATTTTCCTGCGATTTTAACTTAATTTTGCCTGATTTTATGTCTGCTGTAAATGTTGAAATAATGGGGATATGGCTTAATATCATAAAAATAAGTGGCGCGCCCGGGAGAACTCGAATCCCCAGCCTGCTGATCCGTAGTCAGCCGCTCTATCCAATTGAGCTACGGGCGCGAAAAAATTTAAATATTCTCCTGTTCATCAATTTGCAATGTATATTTTAAACCATTTAGGGCTGAAAGTCAAGGAATAAGATACGGATAAAGCCCGGAAGTTATCTGTAAATATATGCCATTACCAATTCATCGTGATAATCTCCCGGCCTCATTTTCCGCCGTTTTTTCAGACGTCCCTCTTCCCGGAAGCCAAATTTCCTGTAGAGGTTAATGGCTCTGACATTATGAGCATCGACCCTGAGCTCGATCCTTTTTAGCTTATTGTTTTCTCCCCAGTCTATAAGAAATTTTATTAAACTGCTGCCAATGCCCTTTCCCCAGTGAGATTTATCGACAGACATTCTCAATTCTCCCTGATGTTTATAGCGCTGATGGATACTGGAAATAAAGCTCAAGCAGCCGACAATTATATCATTATCCCTGGCAACCACATAAAATTTATGGGGCGATTCATTCATCTCCCTGATAAATTCCTTTTCATCTTCCAGACTCAGGTCCAGTTCTTCAGGCTTACGCTTTAAAAACTCAGTCTGCCTGTGTACTCTATCCAGGAATTCCAGTAACTCTTCAGCGTCTTCAGGATCGGCGTTGCCAATTGCTATTCTGGTGGCTCCCAGAATTTCGATGGTGGAGCGAACTCTCATAACACATCCCTCCTGGTAATAATTACCTGATCTGCTGGTGAATTGTTATTATATAATTCTGCATAATTCAGGACAGTCCTTCTTTAAACAGGGAATTTGTTTGAGGACAGCAGGTAACTAGCAGTTGATTAATTCTAAATTCTTCTCTAAATTACTCTATCAGCATATATCAAAATCTATAAAACTGCTATTTAATTTTTATAATTTTTTTGATACAATTATAAAAAGTTGTAAATTATAAGAGTTTGAAGAGCTTGATTTAATTTGGATAAACCAAGGGAATGATAATTATATGTTTAAATCCTCCCAGGATAAATCTGAAAGAGATAAATTAAAAGAGGAGAAGCTCTGGCTGGATGCCCTTTTTAATAATTCTCCAGCTGGAATAGTTATGGCTGACAGCGATCATCAGATAATTAATGTCAATGAGAGATTTAAGGAAATGTTTAAATATTGCCTGGATGATATTAAAGGTGAAAATATCGACACAGTGATGAATAGAGGACGGGCAGGAGCTGCTGACAAAGAGCTCAGCCAGAAGGTGCTAGGGGGGGATAAGGTCCGTCGGACTGAAGCAGTTCGCTATGACAGTGATGGCAACCCTATTCAGGTTGAAGTTCAGGGTATTCCTATTGAGATTAATGGACAGATAGTGGGGCTTTATGGGATTTATCAGGACATAACAGCCAGAAAAAAACGGGAGAAGCAGCTGAAATTAACCAAGTTCTCGCTGGATAATTCGGCCTTAGCTGTTTTTCAAATTACACCTGAAGGGAAATTTGAGTATGTAAATAAAAAGGCCTGTCAGCTGCTGAATTATAAAAGACAGGAACTGATGGGGATGAAAATCCCTGATGTTGACCCCAATTATTCCCGAGAAGAGGTTTCCCGGTTATGGCAGCGGCTCAAGGATGAGGAAAGTTTAACCTTTGAATCCTGCCTTAAAACAAGTAAGGGAGATACCTTTCCGGTTGAGATAAACAGCCGTTACTTAAAATATCAGGATAAAGAATATCATTTTGCTTTTATTCAGGATATTTCCACCCGCAAACGTCAGGAGAAACGAATTAAAGAACAAAACAAGCAGTTAAACCGGGAGAAAAATAAAATCAGAAAACTTCATCAGACTGCCTTGAGAATGAATGCTTCTCAGTCCGAGGAGGAGATCTGTGAGATCGTGGTTCAGACTGCAGAGGAGCTTTTAAATTTAAATATCTGTGATGTCGCTCTGGTTAAAGGGAAAAAGTTGATCCCCCGGGCTGCTTCTTCCCGGGTTAAATCTGAAGAAAGCAGAGAGATGTCAGTTAACGAAGGTCTGGCCGGTAAAACTTACCGAACGGGTCGGACCTATAACATTGGAGATATTACTGAGACTTCCGAAATTGATTTTTCTGACAGCCCCTTCCGGTCGGTTATAAGTATACCCCTTCAAAATATTGGAGTTTTTCAGGCTGTTTCAGAGGAAAAGAATGCTTTTTCCCGGGAGGATCAGGAGCTGGCAGAACTGCTTATTACTCATGCCGCTACTTCTCTGGAAAATTTAAATTCCCAGAAAGAGATTAAATATGTCAGCTATCATGACAGTCTGACCGATCTTTATAACCGCAATTTTTTAAACGAAGAGATGGAGCGCCTGGACACAGAAAGACAGCTTCCAATCACTATAATTCATGCCGATGTTAATGCTTTAAAACTTGTTAATGATACCTACGGACATGAGTCCGGAGATAAGCTGCTGGTCAGAACGGCAGAAATTCTGGAAAATGTCTGCCGGGAGGAAGATATTATTGCCCGGTATGGAGGAGATGAGTTTGTGGTTTTCCTGCCAAAAACAGAGAAGGAAGAGGCTGAGGGAATACTGGATCGGATAACCAGTGCTCTGGAAGAAACAGAAGTAGAGATGAAGGGTATGTCTCATCTTGATACTTTTCCCCTCTCGCTTGCCCTGGGACTGGCCAGCAAAACCAGCTCTGAAGAAAGCATCTATCAGGTTTTAAACCGGGCCGAAGAAAATATGTATAAAAACAAACTGACCACCAGTCGCAGGGTTAAGACCCGGGTTTTGAAGCGTCAGTTAAAAAATCTCAGTGAAAATAGCCTGGAGACCGAGCAGCATGCTAATCGCATGCAGAAAGCAGCCCGGAAGCTGGGCAAGGTTATTGATTTATCACCGGCTGAACTTGACAGACTTTCTCTGCTGACATCCCTGCATGATATTGGTAAGACGGTGGTTTCTCAGGAAATTTTGAGAAAACCCGATCCACTGCCCGAGGAAAAGTGGGAAAAAGTTAAAGAGCATGCTGCCACTGGTTACAATATTGTTTCAGCCACGGAAGAGTTTGCTCATATTGGTGATGAAATATTGTCTCACCATGAACGCTGGGATGGAGAGGGTTACCCCCGGGGATTGTCAGGCAGGGAGATTCCTCTGCTGGCCCGGATAATTGCCCTGGCTGATGCCTATGAGGTTATGACCAGCAGTTTGCCTCCCTACAGCCGGGATTACAGTAAGGCTGAGGCTTTGCAGGAAATATCTAATTGTGCCGGATCCCAGTTTGATCCCTTCCTGGTTGACAGGTTTGTGGAGATAATGAATACCGGGCAACGGGAATAGTTAAAGCTGTTTATATTTTATAGGCCAGGGTTTTATTACGAACCAGAATACGAACCAGAATGGCAGCAGAATTTCTTGACTTATTGATACCTATCTGGTACTATTAATCTATAAAATCACATATTTTTGTACCTCATATAATGGTGAGAATATGGCTCACAAGTCTCTACCGGGCTGCCGTAAACGGCTCGACTATGGGGGAAGTGTACCTAGGTTTCCGCAGCAGTTTAAGGTCAGGTATATCTATTCTGGCAATCACCTGGTGTTCTGGTAATTGCCGGGAAGTCCAGATTTTTGGATTTCAGTTTGGCCCTTCCTGTTACGTTCAACTGCTGGCTGGTCCAAGCGGTACAGGTATTTACATATCACACCGAAGGGATAAAAGCCCAGGCGGGGAGGTTCTGCTCATTAGGTAGAGCCTTTCTGACCCGGGCTTTTTTTATTTTTCCCTAGATGATTACACTGTTCCTGTATGATTAAACGGCAGATAGTCCAGATTTATGAAATTCAGTAATTTAGTTCCCGGCCCAGCAGTGATTCTGATATAAAATTTGCCGAAAAATTTATTTCCCCGGTGCAATCATTATATTAAGCGCTGATAAGTTAATTAGACTTTATAGTTAATCTTTTTAGAAAGAAAGAAGTTAAGAAAGCCGGTTTTCACAAACGGCTGGAGAAAGCCTGGACCAGGAAATAAAAATTAAGGAGTGATAGGATGAGGGTACTTTTGATTGGCAGGGGGGGCAGAGAAAATGCTCTGGCCTGGAAGTTATCACAGAGCAGCAGGCTTGAAAAACTTTTTGTTGCTCCAGGAAATCCCGGTACGGCAGAATTTGGAGAAAACATATCTCTGATTGAATCCGAACCTCAGGCTCTGCTCGATTTTGCCCGGCAGAGGGAGATTGATCTGACAGTGGTGGGGCCGGAGGCTCCTCTGGCAGCGGGGATTGTTGATCTCTTTCAGGAGCAAAATTTGAAAATATTTGGCCCGCAGCAAAGGGCTGCCAGACTGGAAAGCAGCAAAACCTTTGCCAAGCAATTAATGCAGAAATATGATATCCCTACAGCCGGCTATCAAAGTTTTACCGACCCGGAGAAGGCACTTGATTACATAAAGGATCGGGGTGCTCCTCTGGTGGTTAAAGCCGATGGTCTGGCAGCCGGCAAGGGGGTTACCGTGGCCGAAACAACAGCTGAAGCAGTGGCAGCGGTGGAAAAAATTATGATTGAAGAAAAATTCGGCCGGGCTGGAGAAAAAATAGTGGTCGAGGAATATCTCTCGGGCCAGGAGGCTACTATTCTGGCTTTTTGTGATGGCAGGAGCATTAAACCGATGCTTCCTTCCAGGGATCATAAGCCGGTCTATGATGGCGGTAAGGGGCCAAATACCGGCGGTATGGGAGCCTATGCCCCGGCACCGCTGGTGGGAGAGGATCTGCAGCAGAAGATAGAAAATACTATAATTAGCCCCACTCTCAAAGCTCTGCAGGCTGAGGGTATTGATTTTAAAGGAATAATTTATTTTGGTCTGATGATAACCGGAGATCAGGCAAAGGTGCTGGAATATAATGTGCGCTTTGGGGATCCTGAGGCTCAGGTTGTTCTGCCGCTGCTGGAGACCGATCTTATCGATATTTTTGAAGCAGTTCTGGAGGAAAAGCTCTCCGGCGAGGAAATTAGCTGGAGCAGCAACAAAGCGGTCTGTGTCATTATGGCCTCTGGAGGCTATCCTGGAGAATATAAAACAGGTTATCCAATTACCGGTCTCGAGAAATTAACTCAGCAGCAGGATACAATTATCTTCCAGGCCGGTACTGAAGAAAGAGAGGGAGAAATTTTTACCGCAGGCGGCAGAGTTCTGGGTGTAACTGCTCTGGGGGATAGGTTTCAGGAGACCAGAGATCGGGCCTACTCGGCGGTAGCAGGGATTAATTTTCAAGGTTCCCACCATAGAACTGATATTGCTGAACGACCCGGCAAAGATATTTAGCAAAGGTTAGTGGTTATAGTTTATGTCAATAATGACATATCAATGATGATATGCAAATAAAGACCTGTAATAGTTAGTGATGAAGAAAATCAATAATGGAAAAAAGCAGGAACTTAGTTAACTGAAAGTGCAAAATTAGTTAGCTGAAGGGGCAAAATAACAAAATAATTAAAATTGCCAAAAGGCTAAAAAATGGATTGTAAAAAACTAAAGACAAAAAACGAGAGATAAAATTTCAGGAAAATAAAAACTGGAGGTTAAAATCATGAAAGCAGCAATAATTATGGGCAGTGACTCAGATCTGCCGATTATGAAAGAAGCGGCAGAAGTCCTGGAGGACTTTGAAGTTGACTATCATTTAACGGTTATTTCAGCTCACCGGACTCCGGCTAAAGCGGAGGAATATGCCAGAACGGCAGAGGAGAAGGGCTTTGATGTCATTATAGCCGGAGCAGGTAAGGCAGCTCATCTGGCCGGGGTTCTGGCAGCCTATACTGTTCTGCCGGTGATCGGGGTGCCGATCAGAACTTCCACTCTGGGTGGAGCGGATTCCCTTTATTCCATGGTGCAGATGCCCTCAGGGGTTCCGGTGGCAACTGTTGCTCTCAACGGGGCAAAAAACGCCGCTTTGCTGGCAGTCCAGATTATGGGTGGAGAAAATAAAAAGCTGCGGGAAAAATTCCGCCGCTACAAAGAGGAGATGAAGGAGAAAGTCCTGCAGACCGGTTCAGAACTGGAAGAAATGGGTTATCAAAAATATCTGGAGAAGCAGTAATTGAGAGCCAGCAACTTTGAAAAATCCGGGAACATGACCTGATAGAACAGCTGGCTGAAGGAATATTAAAAGGAACATAACAAGCAAAATAACTGTAAACCTGAATTAACCTGAAAACATAATTAGATAAAATATCAAAATTTTAAACTCAAAAAATATCAGAATTTTAAACTCAGGAGGTTAAAACTAAAAATGGAAAAGCGGGAAATGCTGTACGAAGGTAAGGCCAAGCAGATTTTCAAAACAGAAAAGGAAGATGAGCTGATTGTTTACTATAAGGATGATGCCACTGCTTTTGACGGTGAGAAAAAGGGGCAGATTTACAATAAGGGGATTATGAATAACCGGATCTCAAATTTTTTCTTTGAATACCTGGAAGACAGGGGAATAAAAACTCATTACCTGCAGGATATTAATCAGCGGGAGACCCTGGTTAGAAGTGTTGAGATTATTCCCATTGAGGTTGTGATGCGCAATATTGCCGCCGGCAGCTTAAGCCGCAGGCTGGGCCTGGAAGAGGGAACCAGCCTGCCTGAGCCGGTGCTGGAATTTTACTACAAAGATGATGATCTGGGGGATCCCTTAATTAATGAATCTCATATTAAAATTTTAGATCTGGCCAGTCCCGGGCAGCTGGCTGAAATCAGTGAAATGGCAGGTAAAATTAACGAACTGCTGGTAGATTTTCTCCAGGAGCGCGGGATTGATCTGGTGGATTTCAAGCTGGAATTTGGTCTGACAGGGGACCAGGAAATAATTCTGGCTGATGAGATTTCACCTGATACCTGTCGTTTCTGGGACAGTGAAACCGGAGAAAAACTTGATAAGGATAGATTTAGAAGAGATCTGGGTGATGTGGAAGCAGCCTATCAGGAGATGCTGCGAAGAATAACGGGAAATGAGGAGATGTAGATGGACTGGCTGGTGAAGGTCACAATTCAATTAAAAGAAAGCATTCTAGATCCTCAGGGGCAGGCTGTAAAATCCGGTCTGGAGGCCCTGGGTTATAAGAATATTGCTGATCTTCAGGTTGGCAAATATATTGAACTTACCGTCAGTGATGAAGATAAGGAGCAGGAAGTTAGTACCCAGGTTGAAGAGATGTGTCAGCGGCTGCTGGCCAATCCGGTGATCGAAGATTATAACTATGAAATAGAGGAGCTGGCTTAGGATGAAATTTGCGGTGATATCATTTCCCGGCTCTAACTGTGATCAGGATGTCTGCCATGTGACCGGGGAGGTTTTGCAGGTAGCCACCGAGATTCTCCGCCATGATGTCAGGCAGGATTTAACCGATTATGACACCGTGATCCTGCCCGGAGGATTTTCCTATGGTGACTACCTTCGTTCCGGCGCTATTGCCCGTTTCTCTCCCATAATGGAAGATGTGATCAATTATGCTGAAGCCGGCGGTCTGGTGCTGGGTATCTGCAATGGCTTTCAAATTTTGCTGGAGGCAGGACTGCTGCCTGGAGCGATGAAGGTCAATGATTCGGTTAAATTTGTCTGCCGCCAGGTAGCAATAACTGTGGAGAGCAGCGAGACAGCCTTTACCGGTGGTTTAACCAGAGGAGAAACTTTGCAAATGCCGGTAGCCCATCAGGAGGGCAACTATTATATTGATCCGGCCGGGCTAGAGCAGCTTAAAGCTGATGATCAAATTGTTTTTCGTTATCTCAATCAGGAAGAAAATCCCAACGGATCTCTGGCTGATATTGCCGGGGTCTGCAATCAGGAAAAAAATGTGCTGGGGCTGATGCCCCATCCTGAAAGAGCTTCCGAAAAAATACTGGGAAGTGAAGATGGCAAAAAGATATTTGCTTCATTGCTGGATTATTTAAGCAGCAGGGAGGAGAGCTAAATGACAGAAGAGAAAGTCTGGGAGTCCGAGGGGCTGACGGCAGAGGAATATGAAATGATAACTGCCGGATTGGGCCGCCAGCCCAACAGAACTGAACTTGGCATGTTTGGAGTGATGTGGTCCGAGCACTGCAGTTATAAAAATTCTCTGGCTGTTTTGCGCAGCTTACCCACCGAAGGGGAGAGGGTGCTGCAGGGCCCGGGAGAAAATGCCGGGATTATTGATATTGGCGACGGTCAGGCAGTATCTTTTAAAATAGAGAGTCACAACCACCCTTCGGCGATTGAACCCTATCAGGGAGCTGCCACCGGGGTCGGGGGGATTATCAGAGATATTTTTACCATGGGAGCCCGTCCCATTGCCCTGCTGGATTCTCTTCGTTTTGGAGAGCTGGATGATGAGCATGTCCGTTATTTATTTGAGGAAGTAGTTGCCGGGATAGCAGGTTATGGCAACAGCATCGGGGTCCCCACGGTAGCAGGTGAGACCTTCTTTTCTCCGAAATACCAGGGTAATCCCCTGGTAAATGCCATGTGTGTGGGCCTGATGGACCAGCAGGATATCTCCACCGCCACCGCCCGGGGAATTGGCAATCCTGTCATGGTGGTGGGAGCAGCCACCGGCAGGGACGGTATTCAGGGGGCCAGCTTTGCCTCTGATGAGCTGACTGAAGAATCCGAGGAGGACCGTCCGGCAGTCCAGGTGGGAGATCCTTTCAGGGAAAAACTGTTAATGGAGGCCAGCCTGGAGCTGATTAAAACCGGAGCTCTGGTTGGTATTCAGGACATGGGAGCAGCGGGTTTAATAAGCTCTTCCTCTGAGATGGCCAGCCGGGGTGAAGCCGGGATCGAGATGGATACTGCCCTGGTTCCCAAACGGGAAGAGGGTATGACTCCCTATGAGGTTCTGCTTTCTGAATCTCAGGAGAGAATGCTGGTAGTGCCCCGCCAGGGAAAGGAAGAGCTGGTGAAAGAAATATTCAAAAAGTGGGGGCTTAATGCCGCCGTAATTGGTAAGGTCACCGATGACGGGAAAATCCGGGTATACAATCAGGGAGAGCCGGCTGCTGAAGTTCCGGTTCGTCTGCTGGTGGATGATGCTCCTGTTTATCAGCGGGAAGGATGTCGACCCGCTTATCTGAATGAACTGCAGGAGTTTTCGACGGGAGATTTTTTGGCCAAGCAGAAGAAGAACAGGAGGGGGACCGACTACAATCAGGAGCTGGTAAAGCTGCTGACCTCAGAAAACCTGGCGGCTAAAAACAGCATCTATGAACAGTACGACCATATGGTGCAGCTTAATACAGTAATACTGCCCGGCTCGGATGCTGCTGTTCTGAGGATTAAAGGCAAGAATAAAGGATTGGCACTTACTGTGGATTGTAACGGCCGCTACTGCTATTTAGACCCTGAAAGAGGAGCAGAAATTGCAGTGGCCGAAGCTGCCCGCAATCTGGTTTGTTCCGGTGCCGAGCCTCTGGCTGTTACCGATGGACTTAACTTTGGCAACCCCCTGAATCCCGAAGTTTTCTGGCAGTTTGAAAGGGCAGCAGCGGGAATCGCCAGAGCCTGCCAGGAACTTGCCACTCCGGTTACCGGAGGAAATGTCAGCTTTTATAATGAAAGCCCGGCCGGGGCGATTTATCCCACTCCCATCATCGGCATGGTTGGCCTCCTGGAGGATTTGAGCCAGGCAACCGATCAATATTTCAAAGAGGAAGGAGATCTGATTGTGCTGCTGGGAGAAACTGGAGCTGAACTGGGGGGCAGTGAGTACCTTAAAGTGATCCATGACCGGGTCGGGGGTAAAATTCCCGAACTTGATTACATCCGGGAAAAATCGGTTCAGAATTTATGTCTTAAGGCTATCAAACAGGGACTGATTAAATCTGCCCATGATTGTGCGGAAGGAGGACTGGCAGTGGCCCTGTTTGAGTCCTGCAGTGGAAACAGCAGGGGGGCCAGGGTGACTGTTGAAACTGAACTGCTTCCTGAAGAGCTGCTTTTTTCTGAAAGCCAGAGCCGGATCATCATCAGTCTGGACGAGGAAAATATGGCTGAATTCTCAGAGCTGGCAGATAAATCTCAGGCCGGCTATCAGATAATCGGCAGAGTTCAGGGTCGAACTCTGAAGATTAACAACCTAATTGAAGTTGAAATAGAGGAGCTGAAAGCAAAATGGCAAGCAGCCCTGCCTGCAATGATAAATTGAAAAACAGAAACCGGACTCCTGATAGCAGCACGTCTTTTCGGGAAAGAGATAAGATGGAGGAGGAATGCGGTGTTTTTGGAATTTTCAATTCTGATGAAGAGGACAGCGCAGCTGAGCTTACCTATCTGGGACTGATTGCTCTTCAGCACCGGGGGCAGGAGAGTGCCGGAATTTGTGTTAATAATGGAGGAGAGTTAAATCTGCATAAGGGCATGGGCCTGGTGGAAAATGTCTTCCAGGAAAGAGACTTTAACTCTCTCAGAGGGCGGTCGGCTGTCGGCCATGTGCGCTATTCTACCAGTGGTTCCAGCCTGCCGGTAAATGCCCAGCCCCTGCTGGTAAACAGCATTAAAGGCGCCCTGACACTGGCTCATAATGGTAATCTGGCCAATGGAGCTGAATTAAAACATAATCTGGAAAGCAACGGCTCTATTTTTCACTCCACCCTGGATACCGAGGTAGTTGCCCATCTGGTGGCCCGGGCCTTTGAAAATAATATCATTGAGGCCCTGATACAGAGTCTGCATCAGCTTAAGGGAGCATTCAGTATGGTGGGAATGACGGAAGACAGCCTGGTAGCTATCAGGGATCCCCGGGGTTTTCGGCCTCTTTCTCTGGGCAGACTGGGAGACAGCTATGTGGTTGCTTCCGAAAGCTGTGCCTTTGATATTATCGGGGCAGAATTTATCCGGGATGTAGAGCCCGGCGAAGTGGTTATTATCAATGAAGAGGGTCTCGACAGCAGAAAGTACAGTGGAGAAAAAAATAGCAGTTTTTGTGTCTTTGAATATATTTATTTTGCCCGTCCTGACAGTAATATTGCCGGGCAGAATGTGCTGCTGGCCCGCAAGGCCATGGGAAGAAAACTGGCCGAAGAGATGAAGGTAGACGCTGATATAGTTGTCCCGGTTCCGGATTCCGGGATTGCCGCTGCTCTGGGTTTTTCTGAAGCTTCAGGAGTTCCCTACGGACAGGGTATTTTACGGAATAAATATGTGGGCCGGACTTTTATCCAGCCCTCTCAGGAAATCAGAGATCTTAAAGTGCGCCTGAAACTGTCCCCTATCAGGGAAATAATTGCCGGGAAAAGGGTTATCTTGATAGATGATTCCATCGTCAGAGGAACAACCAGCAGTCAAATAATCAACCGGCTTAAAGAAGTGGGTGCCAGTGAGGTTCATATGGCAATCTCTTCACCGCCTGTACAGAATCCCTGCTTTTTCGGGCTTGACACCTCCCGGCGGCAGGAGCTGATAGCCAATGGGTGTACGGTGGCAGAAATTACCGAGCAGATAGCTGCAGACAGTCTTCATTATTTATCCCGGGAGGGGATGCTGGAGGCGATTAATGCTGATCCGGATCTGGGTTTCTGCACAGCCTGTTTTGATGGCAGTTATCGGCTGGCGGAAAGATATTTGACCGAGGAGGTTAGGTGATGGGGCTTTCCTATAATGACTCTGGTGTCGACATTGAAGCTGGAGAAAGGGCGGTTGAATTGATAAAAAAGCAGGTTGAATCCACCTTTTCTTCTGAGGTGCTGTCAGGTATTGGAGGATTTGGCGGGCTTTTTCAGCCTGATCTCAGCGGCTGCCGGGAGCCGGTGCTGGTTTCCGGGACAGATGGTGTGGGAACGAAACTGAAACTGGCCTTTCAGCTTGATAAACATGACACTGTAGGGATTGATCTGGTGGCAATGTCGGTTAATGACATCCTGACGCAGGGAGCCCGTCCCCTCTTTTTTCTGGATTATCTGGCAGCTGGAAAGATTGAACCTGAGAAGGTCAGGGAAATTGTGGAGGGAATCGTTACCGGCTGTCAAAGAGCCGGGGCTGCTCTTCTGGGAGGAGAAACTGCTGAAATGACGGATTTCTATCGACCGGGGGAATATGAGCTGGCAGGTTTTGCTGTCGGTCTGGTCGATAGAGAAAAAATTATTACCGGGGAGAAGATTGCAGCGGGAGATCTGCTGCTCGGTTTGAAGTCAAATGGGCTGCACAGCAATGGTTTCACCCTGGCCAGAGCTGCTCTCTTTCAGCAGGCAGGCTACAGATACGATCAGAAACTGTCAGGGCTGGATAAGAACCTGGGACTGGAGTTATTAAGGCCCACCAGAATTTATGTCAAAACCGTGCTGTCTCTGCTGGAAAAATTTGCAATAAAAGGAATAGCTCATGTCACCGGGGGAGGTCTTAAAGCCAATCTTTCCCGCATTTTACCTGAGGGTTTGAAGATTTCTCTCAGTGAAAAGGAGCGGGAAATTCCTGAGATTTTTAAAATAATTCAAGAGGCCGGAGATATATCCGGCAGAGAAATGCACCGGGTTTTCAATATGGGCACCGGGATGGTGCTGGTTATTTCTCCCGAGGAGAGGGCTGAGATACTGTCAGAACTGGAGAAGATGCAGGAAGGATTCCAGCTGCTGGGCTGCATTGCAGCCGGGGAGTAACTTGGGTGAATCTGCGGCGTAAAGTAGATTTTTGCTGCTTATTTTTTATTTTCAAGAGATAAGATGCTTATTTTCAACAGATAAAAAAAGAAAAAATGAGGAAGGTGAAAAAATGCTTAAGATTGCAGTCTTTGCCTCGGGCCGGGGTTCCAATCTTCAGGCAATTATTGCTGCTGTTAAGTCCGGCGAACTCCCGGCAGAAATATGTCTGGTTATCAGTGATAGAGAAGATGCTAAAGCCCTCAGCAGGGCAGAAGAAGCTGGAATTGCCAATAAATTTATTGATCCCGGGCGTTTTCAGGATCAGGCTGAATATGAGAAGGCTCTGATTGCTGAGTTAAATAAAGCTGAAATTGAGCTGATTGTTCTAGCAGGCTTTATGAGAATTTTGTCTCCGGACTTTGTGGGGAAGTATGAGAATAAAATCATCAATATCCACCCCTCACTTCTACCTGCTTTTCAGGGGCTTCAGGCTCAGAAGCAGGCCCTGGAATGCGGAGTCAGATACAGCGGCTGTACCGTACATTTTGTTGACGAAGGTATAGATACTGGGCCTATTATTCTTCAGGCTGTAGTTGAGGTCAGTGAGGATGATGGGGTTGAGGAGCTGGCTGATCGAATTCTTAAAGAAGAGCACCGAATTTATCCCCGGGCAATTAAGTTAATTGCTGAAGACAGGGTTAAAATTGAGCAGGGAAGGGTGTTTATCGAAGATGATTCAAAAGCTGTTAATAATGTTAATAACCCCGGGCCGGCTGCAGTTCCTTCTCCTCAGAGATGACCCGGTTTTCCCAGCGCCGGGAGAAATAGATGCCCAGTCCTACCAGTGAAATAAGGAAATTGCTCAGGACCATGGCATACCAGACCCCGGTTGGTCCCAAGGCAGTAAACTCGCGGAAGAAGAGGATCAGCGGGATACGGAGAGCCCAGAGACGCCCTCCCATCATCAGCATGGCATAAATGGTGTGGCCTGATCCCTGGTAGGTGCCGATAAAGACCTGGAAAAAACCCATCAGAGGCAGGGTCAGAATAATCAATCTCAGGTAATCAACTGTCTGGGTATAAACAATCTCCTGCTCGGTGAAAAAACCCGTTAAACCCGGAATAAATCGATAAAAAGCCAGGCCCAGACCTCCCATAATCATAGAAGAAAGCAGGGCACTGGTTTTAACGGCTTTTCGGGCCCTTAATATCTGTTCTGCTCCCAGATTCTGACCGACAATGGTAGCCAGGGCTGTTCCGATGCCCATAGCCGGCATCAAAACAAAGGAAGAAATCCTATTTCCGATCCCGAAGGCAGCTATTGTTTCATTGCCGTAGGCGATTATGAACATATTGAGGAACATATAACCGAAGGCTGCCATTGACTGACCAATACAGTTGGGCAGACCTATCTTTATCAATTTTATCATTTTTCTGCCGGGGTAGAGATCCTCCAGGGTAATTTCCAGCTTATCGTCGGGAGCATTGAAGAGGGTTTTCATACCATAGATGGCAAAGATTCCCCGGGAAAAAACAGTGGCAATTGCTGCCCCGGCAATACCAAAGTTCAGGGTAAAAATTAAAACCGGATCCAGCACTATGTTAAGTACCAGAGAGGAGAGTTTTAATTTCATGGGAGTAAAGGTATCTCCCTGCCCCTGAAGGATGGCAGCATAGGCCAGAAATAAGAAGAGACTGGGCATCCCCAGCAGCATGACTCTTAAAAAGGCAACTCCGTTCTGTAAAACTTCACCCTCTCCCCCCATAAATCTGATCAGCTGGGGGCTGAGGATGGCTGCTGGAATTCCCAGAGAGAGGGACAGCAGTAGAGAAATCGAAATAACCTCGCCGGCTACCCGGCGGGCTTCTTCTTTTCTGCCGTCACCTATGTACTGGGCAATCAGAGAGGTTCCGGCAATATTAATGCCGATTCCCACAGCCAGAAAGAAAAAGACAATCGGCCAGACCAGGGTCATGGCTGCCATCGGTATCGAGCCCAGCTGGCTGACAAAATAGGTATCTGTTAAATTATAGACCGACTGGACCACATTGTTCATCATTATCGGTCCAGCCAGTACCAGGATGGCTTTAATTATATTTCCCTGCAGGATCAATTCCTGATTTTCATCGAGCTGCTGCATGCTGTCACCTCAAAAGGCAAATTGAATCAATGGGCAAGCCTAAATATTTAAAAAATCAATAAAAATATTAATAAGTTAAAGTAAAAAGGCAAATCTATTTAACAAATTAAAGTTTAATAACAAAAAAATAAGGCCACTCTAATTATATACCGGCACCTGAAAAAATGCAAACCGGGATTTTTCTATTTTCCTGGCACTATCCTGATTTCAGGATTGCCGGGATTTTTCTTTGTGGTTTTCCAGAGACTGCAGGCGGTAATAAATCATTCCCGAGATGAAAACCAGACCTCCCAGCAGCAGCCAGCTGTAAAAATAATGATCCATCACATCGCCTAGAAAACCAAAAATTGGCGGTCCAATTACCACTCCGGTTCTGAGAAATATTAGAGACATGCCTGAAGCAATACCTGTCTGCTCGGGGCGGGCCCGCTCGCTGACCACGGTAAAAAATAAACCGCTCCAGCCCAGGGCTGAAAGCCCCAGCAGAAAGGACATTATCAGCATAAAGAAGGTGCTGGCGGCCATAGCATTTCCCAGAAAGCTGTAAATAAGTTTTAAGATAACGATTGTTATCATAATCAGCATAAAGCTGTTTTTACGATCGCCATCCATCAGACTGTCGCTGAGCCAGCCCCAGAAGGTGCGGCCAAAGATGCCGCCAATCTGAACAATTCCCAGGGCAAAGCCGGCCAGGGCTGAACTGTAAAAGAGGTCCATGGTGAGAAAGAGGGTATAGTGAGCCGGAATAGCTCCCACTGCCAGGCCAAAAGTCAGACCCAGCATACAGGCCAGCATCAGCTGGCGGTTCTGCAGCAGTTCAAAAAGCTCTTCCTTAAAGTTTTTGCCGGCAAGAGCACTGCCTCCTGAACTTTCATTTTCAGGATAGTATTTTCTGGCTACAATCAGGCCCAGCAGCACTGCTGCAATTCCGGAAATGATCAGAGAATAGCGCCAGCCTATTCTCAGGGCCAGCAGGGGCAGCAGGGTTGCCCCGGCAAAGCCGCCTACTCCGCTGCCGGAATGCATAAGCCCCATAGAGACCGCTCTATTTCGAGGCTGCACCTCCTGCATAATTGCCTTGTTGACCGAGGGGGTTATGATGCTGAAACCTATTCCGGTAATGAAGGCCAGAATTAACAGCATGCCGTAAACTGGAGAGATTCCGTGAACTATCATTAAAAGACCTATGCTGATTGATCCGATGACCAGTCCCAGTTTGGAACCAATTTTATCAACAATGCTGCCGCTGAAGACGGCAATCCCGGTTGCTGAGAGAAAGAAAAAAGTTGCATAAAGGCCGGCCTGGGTTCGGGTTATACCGAAATCCTCTCGAATGAAAGGCATCAGGGATTGAATCCCCTGGATATTTACAAAGGCGGCCATATAGCCGGTGGAAAGCAGAAAAAGCAGCTGCCACTGCAGATCAGTTTTTAGGCGGGTCAATTTGCCGGTAATTTTCTTAAACTTAAACATGGTTAACAGGACTCCTCAATAAATAATTTCAAAATTGTTATCTAACTGGTTTAAGTAAGCTGGTTTATGTAAGACTCAATAATTTATAAATGAATTTATTAAAGCTTAAAGCTAAAGCGGGTTTGAATTTTAAACCCCAATTTAGCTATAATTATACCGTAATATTTCCGTCTTGTCAGCCCCGCCTGGTATTAATTTGAGCTATCTCAGTATTTTTTCGGAGAAACCTGGATATTTTTCTTATTCTGGAGCAATTCTTGTTCAGGATTAGTTCTTATTCAGGAGTAATTTTCAGCTAGTAAGCTTGACAGCAGAAATTTTACATGTTATAAAGGGGTTGTGATTTAAGTTATTTAATTCCGACAACTGGATGGAATACCATGAATATTAGCGAACAGGATCAACATTATATGGAGCTGGCACTGGAGCAGGCCCGCCAGGCTTTGCGGCTGGATGAGGTTCCTATCGGTGCAGTTCTGGTAAAAAATGATCGGGTGATCGCCAGCGGTTATAATCTTCGGGAAACCAACCAGGACCCCACAGCTCATGCTGAGATTATAACTTTACGGGCTGCTGCTCACCGGCTGGAAAGCTGGCGGCTGGAAGACACCAGACTTTATGTCACCCTGGAACCCTGCGCCATGTGTGCCGGCGCAATAATTCAGGCCCGCATCCCGGAACTTATATTTGGCGCCTGTGATCCCAAAGCTGGCGCTGTTGGCTCGCTTTATAATCTGGTTCAGGACGAAAGATTAAATCATCAGGTAAAGGTCAGACAGGGTATATTAAAACAGGACTGCAGTCAATTATTGAAGGAATTTTTTCAGGAATTGCGGATTCAAAAGGACAGCTAATTGCAGTACAACTAATTGGAGGACAACTAATTGCAGAGCATTTATTGTTTTGATTTTTTTTCCTGTTTTCTGGTTTAATTTAGATCGTATTATGTAAAATATTATAATCAGCTAATAATATTAATTTCCTCCTGGAACTATCGGGAGGTTTTTTTTATTTGATCTGTTCTTTTAATCTGTTCTTTGTTTGATCTGTTTTTAGCTTAATCTGCTGCTTGCATTAGTTTTCTTATTTTTGTTGTTTTATATTTGCTGATTATAAAGAGAAAGAGGAGTATTATTGATTTTCAGGAGAATTTGATAATTATTTGCCAAAGACAAGAAAACATATTTTGAAATTTTTTTTACTAAACCTGAGGCAATAAACTTAAAAAAATATAATTCAGAATTGAGTTT
>SLJX01000007.1 GCA_007134885.1 Halanaerobiaceae bacterium | reverse complement strand
ATCTATTGCTACTTTTTTGATTTTTTCTGCTTGAACCATTGGCAACCCACCTTCTAGTTTAGCGATGGCAAAAAATATGAAGCTTAAAATTAAATAATGCAGGTAATACAAAAAAATAGAGGTGTTTTAACTGCAGCAGCATAAAAAGTATAAAAATTAGTTTTTTAAGAATCCAGATGCTGCAGCAGGATAATGGAAACCTAAATTATTACTCAAAATTACAGCCTGCCCGAATTTATCCTGAAAATTCAATAACTACAGTATGTCCGGCAGCATCCTGGATATTCAATAAACACAAGATGCCCGGCAGCATCCTAAATATCGAGATTTTCCACCTCATGGGCATGCTCCTGGATGAAATCCCGGCGGGGAGAGACTTTATCTCCCATCAGGGTGGTGAAGGTCTCATCGGCCAGAATAGCATCTTCAATCTCTACCTCCAGCAGCACCCGGTTTTCGGGATTCATGGTGGTATCCCAGAGCTGGTCGGGATTCATCTCACCGAGACCCTTGTAACGCTGGATTGAGGCTCTGCTGGAATTGTTCTCCTGGAGAATCTGATTTAAGGCCCGGTCGTTGTAAGCATATTCCTCTTTCCGACCTATCTTAACCTTGTAAAGAGGCGGCTGGGCAATAAAGATTCGGGACTCCTCAATCAGAGGCCGCATATAACGGTAGAAAAAGGTCAGGAGCAGGGTTCTGATATGAGCGCCGTCGACATCGGCATCGGTCATGATAATAACCTTGCCATATCGTAAATTTTCCAGATCAAAGTCCTCGCCCACTCCTGTGCCGATAGCGGTTATCAGAGCCCGAATTTCCTTGTTGTTTAAAATCTTGTTGAGACGGGCTTTTTCCACATTGAGAATCTTACCCCTCAGAGGCAGAATGGCCTGAAAGCCACGGTCCCGGCCCTGTTTGGCCGAGCCTCCAGCCGAATCCCCCTCTACAATATAGAGTTCTGATTCTTCCCGCTCCCGGGAGGAACAGTCAGCCAGCTTGCCAGGCAGAGCAGTTGAAGTCAGGGCATTTTTTCTCCGGGTTAAATCCCGGGCTTTGGCAGCGGCCCGGCGGGCCTGGGCAGCTTTGAAAGCTTTTTCCACAATCTGTTTGGCTTCCCGGGGATGTTCTTCCAGGAAAATCTTAAGATGCCGGGAAACCACGGAATCGACAAAACCCCGGATTTCGCTGTTGCCGAGCTTGGTTTTGGTCTGACCTTCAAACTGAGGGTCTTCCAGCTTGACACTGACAATAGCCATCAGACCCTCCCGGATATCTTCGCCCTTCAGGTTATCATCGTCTTCTTTGAGGAAATTTTTACTGCGGGCATAGTCATTGACGGTCCTGGTCAGGGCGCTCTTAAAACCGCTCAAATGGGTCCCGCCCTCCCGGGTATTAATATTGTTGGCAAAGGTAAAAATATTATCGTTAAAACCCTGATTGTACTGAATGGCAATCTCGGCCTCGTAGCTTTCCCCCTCTTCTTCAATATATATGGGGTCGGGAAAGAGAGGATCCTTGTTACGGTTCAAATCCTTGACAAAAGAAATAATTCCACCCTCAAAGCAGTATTCATTTTCCACCTTCTCTTCCCCGCGTTCATCGATAAAACGAATGGTAATTCCGCTGTTGAGGTAGGCCAACTCCTTAAAGCGCTGGGCCAAGATTTTATATTTAAAATTCAAATCATCGAAGATCAGCGCATCAGGCTTAAAGCGGATAATGGTTCCGGTGCAGTCATCAGATCTTTCGCCTTCCTCTTCAAGCTCGGTGACCGGTACACCCCTCTCATAACGCTGACGGTACATCTGACCGTCCTTCCAGGCCACCCGAACCTCCAGCCATTCGGCCAGGGCATTAACAACTGAAACCCCAACTCCGTGAAGTCCGCCGGAAACCTTATAGCCCTCTCCTCCAAATTTACCTCCGGCATGGAGGGTTGTCATAACAACCTCCACCGCCGGGCGGTTGACCTTGGGATGACTTTCGATAGGAATGCCGCGGCCGTTATCGACAACCCGGACTATATTACCCTCTTCCAGGGTTATCTCAATCAGATCACAGTAACCGCTCATGGCTTCATCAATGCTATTATCGACAACCTCATAAACCAGATGGTGCAGGCCTTCGAGGGCGGTGGAACCGATATACATTCCCGGCCTCTTGCGAACCGCCTCCAGGCCCTCCAGCACCTGAATATCTTCGGCTTCATATTTGCTTCTGTCTTCCAGATTCATGTAATCATTCTCCTTCATTTCAGCAAA
The DNA here is from genome assembly GCA_007134885.1 of Halanaerobiaceae bacterium. GTDB lineage: Bacteria > Bacillota > Halanaerobiia > Halanaerobiales > Halarsenatibacteraceae > T1SED10-84. Next base: position 44,508 of record SLJX01000007.1, on the reverse strand, counting down.
ACCTATTCTTAAATTCTCTTAAATTCTTCACGATCCTCTATATATATTATATCAGTTTTTTGGACTGCTGGCATCCCTGTCAGCAGATATCTGGTAATTTTTGCTTTTTTGCTTATATTTTACCTGTTATTCTTCCAGGTAAACTCTCATACTCCTTCGGAGCACAACATTAAATGAAAATTTTCCTGCATATTTTCCAGATAAACTCTCATGCTCCTCTGGGGCACAACAATACATGAAAAATTTACCAGCTATTTTCCCAGATAAGCCCCCATACCCTTCTGGGCTCCAAAAATAGATGAAAATATTATTATGGTGTATTTTCCAGGTAATTATTCTTTTCAATCGGACGGTTAAGTCTATCAGCCAGAGTTTTGGAATTGATCATGGAGTAATAAATTGTTTCTCCGGTGAGAATGAAGGAGCGCGCCTTATTATCCTTTCCTGAAAGATCCACAATAAATCCTTCCTCCTGGGAAACTGAAAAAAACTCCCGGGAGGTCTCGGAGCTGGTGACATTTTCCAGATCACCGATTAAAACAATCTCTTTCTGGGGTATCATGTGACCGTCTCCAATATGTAAAAACATAATATCACCATCCTCTGGTTATCCGGCCCCGGTCTACCCGGAAATAATATTCTTTCTCCGGAGCTATATCCCGGACCAGTTCTTTATCGGTAGTGGTAATAAAGGTCTGAATCCGGCTCCCGATTAAATCCACCACCGCCTGGCGGCGCAGGCGGTCAAGCTCGGAAAAAACATCATCCAGCAGCAGCACCGGATATTCTCCCTGCTCGGATTTCATAAATTCCAGTTCAGAAAGCTTTAAGGCCAGGGCTACCGTCCGCTGCTGGCCCTGAGAACCGTATTTGCGGACATCAAAATCATTGAGAGTCAGGCACAGATCATCACGGTGAGGTCCTGCCAGAGTATAGCCCCGCTCAATTTCAGTTTCCAGGTTGCTGTTAAGTTCCTGCCGGAAGACCCTTTCCAGGGCTTTGCGATCTTCCTCCGTTCCCTCAAAATCAGCTATAAACCGGGAAAGATCCTTGGCTTTTTTGGGATTGGAATTAGCAGAACTACGGGAACTGCCTGAACTATGGGAACCGCCTGAAGTGCTACGAGATTCTGCAAAACTGAGTTCATACTCAATTTTCAGATTTTCCTGGTTTTCAGTAAGCTTGCGCTGCTGCAGACGGGCCAGAATCTTAAGTTTTTCTACCACTTCCAGCCGCTTGGCGATGATTTTGCTACCGGTCCTGGTTAATTCTTCAGTAAAAACGGCCAGCATCTCTCCTTTTTTCCGCCGACCGGCTCTGATATCCTTTAAAAGATTATTGCGCTGTCGTAAAATTTTTTCGTATCTTTTCAGCTTTTCATAATATGAGGGGCTGACCTGAGAAACCTCGGTATCTAAAAAATCCCTCCTCTGAGAGGGACTGCCCTTTACCAGCTTGAGATCTTCAGGGGAAAATATTACAGCATTTAACCTGCCGAGAAAATCGGCCATTCGCTCAACTCTGTCATCATTTACCCGGTAAATCTTTTCCCGGGCAGAAACAGCTACAGCCAGCTTCTCCACCAGTTCCTCTTTCTTTTTGATCCGGGCCTGAACCACAAATTCATCAACTTCATCATCTTTATTGATCAGCTCTGTGTCCCGGCTGGTCCGGTGAGATTTGCCGGTGCTAAGATAATAAAGAGCTTCCAGTAAATTTGTCTTTCCCTGACCATTTGCACCCAAAATTATATTGAGATCAGAATTAAAATCCAGCAGCACCGCTTTAAGATTGCGATAGTTTTTTAAATAAGCCCGTTCAACCAGCAAAACTAATCCCCACTAACCTGAAATTCCTGAGCCTCTCCGGCAAAACTGATCCTGTCTCCGGGGTAAAGTTTTTTTCCTCTACTATACTCTACTTCTCCATTGACCAGCACTTTTCCTTCCTGAATTAGAGATTTAGCCTGGCCTCCGGAATTTACCAGATCAGCCCATTTTAAAAATTGATCCAGCTGGATTGATTTAGTTTTTATTGGTATCTGTTTGACAGGTGTCTCTCTATTTTCCAAGATTATCACTCCTGAATTTATTCAGAATCAGATACTCAAAATCAGATACTCAGAACTAGTGTAAAATTAAATATAGATTATGTGGATTATAATTTTATGGATTTTATGTGTTATCTTAATATTAAGGAAATAAATTATTTATATCTTTATATCAGATGTATTTTTATATTTTGTTGAATTATATTCAGCTTAGTATTTTCTTGAACTGTATTTTGTTGAGCCTAAATATTTGAGAGAAAACTTATCTGGTTCCTGAACGGATCGGCATTATCAGGTAAAGATAATCATCATAATCAATTTTTTGAATTGCCATGGGTTTAAGAGGACCAATCAGTTGCAACCGGATTTCCTCATCGGAGATCACCCGGAGAACATCCTGAAGATAGGAAGCATCAATATTGATACTCTGATCTTCTCCCTCCATGGTGATAGGAATCTCCTCCCGGGCATGCCCCTTTTCCGTTTCCGTAGATTCCATCACCAGGGTTCCGGATTCAGAATTAAAATTAAGTTTTAGTACCTCAGCTATCAGGGCTGCCCGTTTAACCGCCTGCTGAAGCTGTCTGCGATTGGCAGTAACCAGGCTTTTAAACTCAGCTGGCATTACCTGGCGATAATTGGGGAATTTCCCCTCAATCAGCCGGGAAGTAAGCAGGGTATCATTGAGATTAAAAAGACAGTGGCTGGAATTCAGCAGAATTTCAACCAGACCTTCCTGCTTTTCTTCAGCTGTTTCTTCCTCAATTGCAGCTTCACTCTCCTCTTCTTCTTCATATTCTTCCAGATCCAGCCTGGCATTTTGTTTCTCCCCCGCTTCTTCTAACCCGGAATCGTTTGCTGAACCAGCTTTACTCTTCTCCAGTTCAATAACTTCAGGCAGAAGATTGCTGAGCTCCTGCAGGGTTTTTGCTGGAAGAATTGCCCGATATTCCTCGCTGATTTCGCTGCTGTTTTCGCTTTCCTTGTAAGCCATCCGGTATGTATTGGTGGAAACCATTATTATTTTTTCAGGAGATACTGTCAAAAGTGAACCGGTCAGTCCCGGCCGGGATTCCTTTTTGCCACAGGCAAATTTTACTGAATCAATAATTTCCTTTAATTTCGATGCCGGCAGCCAGAGCCTGAGCATCTCCTTAACCTTCGGCAGGGAGGGAAATTCTTCGGGATCAAAACATTTAAGTGAAAAATTGGAATTTGTTGTTTCTATGCTGGCGGTGAAATTTTCTTGATTTACCTCTACTTTAACCGGCTCAGAGGAAAGTTCTCTGATAATATTGCTTAGTTCACTGGCTGGCATCACTACCCGTCCTGGTTTCTGAATGCTGGCCGAAACTCTGTGGCTGATACCCAGTTCCAAATCTGTGGCTGTCAGCTGCAAATTGTTTTCTTCATCATTACTGGCTTTTCCTTCCAGCAATATTCCGGAAAGTATCGGCAGAGTACTGCTGGTTGTCACAGCTCGGTTTACTTTTTGAAGAGCTCTGTGGAAAACTGGCTGCTCAATGATGAATTTCATGTTGGCACCTCCATAATTATCTATCTAATCTTTATTTAGTAATAATAGTAATAGGGGCTGTTGAAATGTTAAAAAGCCGGCTAAAACCTTGAAATATAAATGAAGAGGGCTGTGAAAAAAATGTTAGCAGTTATTAAATATTATCCACATATAAACAGAAAACTGACTCTAAAAAACTATCCACAAATTTATCCACAGATTATTAAAAAGCTGTCAACAGGGTTATCCCCAGATTATAAAAAAAGAGATTATAAAAAAAGAAAGCTGATTGAAGGATAAAAAAATTAAAATGAAGAAATTAAAAGGAATCAGACCCGGTAATCTTTTTTTGCAATTTGCTGATGGTCTTGCGAAATTCCTGGTTTTCTTCAATTTTTTCGGTAATTTTATTATGGGCATGCATCACGGTGGTATGATCCCGGCCGCCAAAGGCATCTCCTATTACCGGCAGCGAGGAGTCGGTCATTTCTCGGGACAGGTACATGGCTATCTGGCGGGGGAGCACGATATTCTGGGTGCGTTTCTTGGAATCCATCTTGGTCAGATTTATATTATAATTTTCTGCTACCACCTTTTTAATATTAGGGATATTAATTTCCCGGGTTGATCCGCTATCAGTATTGATCAGATCTTTGAGAGCTTCCTGGGCCAATTCCAGATCAATATCCCGGTCTACCAGCTCAGCATAGGCAATAACTTTTATTAAAGCTCCCTCCAGCTCCCGGATATTGGATTGAATTTTATTGGCAATATCAATGATAACTTCGTTGGGAATTTCCAGATTTTCCAGATCGGCCTTCTTGCGAAGAATTGCTATTCTGGTTTCCAGATCCGGTTTTTGAATATCGGTAATCAGCCCCCATTCAAAGCGGGAGCGCAGTCTTTCCTCCAGGGTGGGAATTTCCTTGGGAGGTCTGTCACTGGAGATTATCAGCTGGCGGTTGGCTTCATGGAGAGCATTAAAGGTATGGAAAAATTCTTCCTGAGTTCTTTCCTTGCCCTCAAGAAATTGAATATCATCGACCAGAAGTATATCAATGGTGCGGTATTTATTGCGAAATTTAACGGTTTTATCATCCTTGATGGCATTGATAAGTTCGTTGGTAAAGGTTTCGGAGGAAACATAGACCACACTATGGTCGGGATTATGTTCTAAAATAAAGTGAGCAATGGCCTGCATTAAATGGGTTTTTCCCAGTCCAACATCACCATAAAGAAAGAGGGGATTATAGGCCTTGGCCGGGGCTTCAGCAACAGCCAGAGAAGCGGCATGGGCAAAACGATTGCTGCTGCCGACTACAAAGGTTTCAAAAGTGTATTTGGGGTTTAAACTGCCCTTTACCCTGCTATTATCGACCGGTCTTATCTCGGCGCGGGATCGGGATTCAGCTTCCGGTTTATCTTTGTTTTTTTGTTCCTCCTCCAGTTTTTTAATTTCCTCTGGAGTTAAAAATTCCAGCTCTACTTCGGTATCGGTGAGTTCAGCAATAGTTTTAATTATAAGTTCAGTATAGCGGGATTCGATCCAGTCCTTGATGAAATCATTGGGCACCTTAAGTTTTAACACTCCCTCAGAGGTCAGTTCAAGTGGTGAAGTATCAGAAAACCAGGTCTTAAAACTGGGATTGCTGAGCTGTTCCTTGATGGTATCCAGGGTTTTTTCCCATACCTTATCCAATTCTTTAGTATTGAACATTAACATACCTCCTGCAAATAAACTTTCCACAAACTGTGGATAACTGCCCCAGTTATCCACAGTTTTTCTGGAAAATTATAAACTTTGACAGTTAAAAGACGAGATTGGGTTAAAAAAATATTGTCCACATCTCTGTGGATTAATCCCGGAGTTATCCACAAAAGTCAGTTGCAGGGGAGCACTTATCAACAATTTGTGGATAAACCCCTGTTAATTTTGTGGAAAACTTCGGTGCCTGGAGAAATATGTCCCCTTTTGTGGATAACCGGTTATCCCAAATAAAATTTCCTGCAGATAATCAAGCTGAAAAATTATCCACAGGGAATTAATAATATAATAACAGATTGTGGACAGTTTATCAACAGAAATAAAACTGTGGAAAACTTTAAAATCCTTGACTGCCGTTGTCAAATGACATATAATTTATACTGTATGGGTTAATTTGCTGGCAGGAGGTCCGGATTTTGGTGGAAATGCTAAAGAAAAGTCGACAGTTTCAAGAGGTTTATCGCCAGGGTAATTCCCGGGTGAGTTCCTTTCTGGTGGTCTACTGGCTGGAAAATGAGTCTGGTTACAACCGGTATGGTTTTTCTCTCAGTAAAAAAGTGGGTAAGGCAGTCGTGAGAAACAGGTTAAGACGTCAACTCAAGGAATTAATTCGCCGCTGGCTGGATCCCTGCTTGAAGCAGGGATTTGATGTTATTATAATAGCCCGGCCCTATCTGGTCAGGCTTGATTTTTGGGGTATGAAAGCCGATCTGACGGAACTGCTGCGGCAAACCTCTCTTCTAAAAACTCCTGAGGTACCGGAAAAACCGCTGAAATAATAATTAATATTTATTGCGAATTTATTGCGAAAAAACCTGGAAATTCTGCCGAAAACTCCGGTAAATAGTCAGCCTGAAAAGTATTTTTTTATTTTGGATATATTGGACTTATAGCTATTTATAATGTATAATATTATGTTGCAGGTTAAATGATTAGAGTTGATCAAGGTTGCGAAAATTAACAATTAACTATCTGTCCTGATAGTTGGGCAGATAATTCAGGTGGTTTTCATGTTTAAGAAATTATTTTTACTTTTAATATCTTTTTACCAGCGGATTATTTCGCCCTATTTACCCAGGTCATGCCGCTATTATCCCACCTGTTCCAGCTATACCCGGGAGGCAATTATAAGGTATGGCGCCCTGAAGGGCAGCTGGCTTGGAATAAAAAGGATTCTGCGCTGCCATCCCTTTCACCCCGGCGGCTTTGATCCCCTAGAATAGGAGGAGTTTGTTAATGTTTGACTGGCTTTTTCAATTAATTGAGGTTTCGATTGAATTTTTGAATGGAATAGTGGGGGGTTACGGTCTAGCCATCGTAATTTTTACCGTAATAATTAAGATGCTTCTGCTGCCCCTGACTCTAAAGCAGACCAAATCGATGAAGGCTATGAAGGAACTCCAGCCTGAGATGGAAAAAATCAAAAATAAGTATGAGGATAATAAAGAAAAACAGCAGGAAGCCATGATGAAGCTTTATCAGGAGAATAATGTAAATCCCATTGCAGGCTGTCTGCCAATGATTCTTCAGATGGCAATCATTATTCCCCTTTATCGCACCATCCTGGCTATGAGTGATGCCTTTGGTGATGAGGTTTTTCTCTGGATCGGCCGGATTACCGAAGGTTCTCTGGCTGAACCTGATATTCCCCTGGTGCTGTTAAATGGCCTGGTTATGGTAATTCAGACCAAATTTACCTCCGGGATGTCAGGTGGTGACAGTAAGGCCAGCATGATGATGTGGATCATGCCAATCATGGTTGTTTTTATAGGTTTTTCCCTGCCGGCAGGGATTATGATATACTGGTTTACCTCAACGGTTATCATTGTAGCCCAGCACTTTTTTATTCACCGTCAGGATGAGGAACCAGAAACCGCTGTTAAGGAGGCATAAAATATGGATAGCTGCAGGCAGGAAGGACGTACAGTAGAGGAAGCAATTGCTAAGGCTTTAGATAAACTGGGTATTTCACGGCAGGAGGCTGAAATTGAAGTAATTAAAGAGGGCAGTAGCGGTCTCTTTGGAATGATCGGCGGCAGTAATGCTGAAGTTGAGGTTAAAAGAGTTATTAATCCTGTTAAAATCGGAAAAGATTTTCTGGACAGGGTGCTGGGGGTCAGTAAACTGGAGGCCGAAGTGGCCGTCGATCAGGACAAAACCGATGAGCAGCAGCTGGCTTACAATATTATCTCGGCCAATGAACTGGGGTTGATTATCGGTCATCGGGGGGAAACTCTGGACGCCTTGCAGTATCTGACTTCACTGGCAGTAAACCGGGAGACCGAGGAATATTATCGGATTATCATTGATGCCGAAGGTTACCGGGAGCGCCGGGAGGAAACTCTCCGCCAGCTGGCGGAAAAGATGAAGCGCCGGGCCATTGAAACAGGTCGCAAGGTGATGCTGGATCCCATGCCGCCGCATGAAAGAAGGATTATCCATCTGGCAGTCAAGGATGACAGCAGGGTTAAATCCTACAGTGAGGGTGAAGAACCTTTCCGCAAGGTTATGATCGAAACCACCGGAATTTCTCCTTCCGATTCCGGAGCTGAAGAGCAGGCAGCCGGAACGGCAGAGACTGCGGAAGAGGCCCGGGATTAAGTTCAAGTTCCAGGGTAGGAAATCAGGTTTTTTGTTTATATCTGTTTTAACTGTACTTTGAGTTATGATACCCAGCAGGAAGCTAACCTGCTGGGTTTTTTACTCAGGGATATATTATATATCAGGGATATCGGGATATAATTTGATATTAGAGAAAACGGGACCTGGATGAGGTGAATTAGATGGCAGAGGGAAAAGAGCAGTTTGGCGAAGAGGTAATTGTGGCTATTGCCACTCCGCCGGGAACCTCGGGGATTGGCAAGGTCCGGATCAGTGGAGATAAGGCCCTGAAGGTGGCCGATAAGATTTTTTACTCCCCTGCCGATGTCAAGCTCAAGGAAGTTGAAAGCCATACAATAAATTATGGTTTTATCAGGGATTTATCCGGTCAGGAGATTGATGAGGTTCTGGCCCTGGTGATGCGTTCACCCCGAAGTTTTACCCGGGAAGATACCGTGGAATTTGACTGTCACGGCGGAATGCTGCCTCTGCAGGGGGTGTTGGAAGCTGCTCTGGAAGCCGGGGCCCGGCTGGCCGAGCCCGGTGAGTTTTCCCGGCGGGCCTTTCTTAACGGCCGGATTGATCTGGCTCAAGCTGAGGGAATAATCGACCTGATTAACGCCAAATCAAGCAAGGGCCGGGAGATAGCCCTGCAGCAGCTCCGGGGGAGATTATCAGAGCATATCGGCCAACTAAGATCAAAGCTGCTTGATATTCTCACCGGCGTGGAAGCCAGTATTGATTTTCCCGAGGATGAAATTCCGGAGCTTGACCAGACCAGCCTGGGTGATCAACTGGAAGAAATCAAGTCGGAGCTGGAGGAGCTAATTGCCAGCAGCCGTACCGGCCGGGTTTATCAGGAGGGGATTGAGACAGTGATTGCCGGTAAGCCTAATGTTGGCAAATCCAGTCTTTTGAATTATCTTTTAAATGAGAATAGGGCTATAGTTACCGATATCCCGGGGACCACCCGCGATGTAATTACAGAGATGATCAGTTTCGCCGGCCTGCCCCTTAAGATTGTTGATACTGCAGGCATCCATCAGACTGAAGACCGGGTTGAAAAGATCGGGGTGGAAAAGAGCCAAAACTCCCTGAAAACAGCGGATCTGGTGCTTTTAATGCTCGATGTCAGCCAGGGGATTACTGCTGAGGACCTGGAAATATATCGGCTGGTCCAGGACAAGCCCCTGATAATTCTGGTTAATAAGACCGACCTGCCGGCTGATTTAAGCCAGGAACAGATTGAGGAAAGATTTTCTGCCCAGCCTGTTATTTTCATTTCGGTTCGGGAGGAAACCGGACTTCAGGAACTCAAGGATAAAATTTATGAAATTATTATGGGCGGCAGGGCAGCTGGAGATTATGATTATATTATAACCAGACTCCGGCATCAGCAGGCCCTGGAAGAGGCCCGGGACAGCCTTAAAAGGGCAATTGAGGCCTACAGGGACGGGGTTCCTGCCGATCTGCTGGCGGTTGACCTCAAGGAGGTCCTGGTGAAATTGGGTGAGATTACCGGTGATACAGTTGCTGAAGATATTATTGATAGAATTTTTGCAGACTTCTGCATCGGCAAATAAGCGGTGCAAGAAAAAAATTTTGGCTAATATTTTAAGGTTATTAAGGGCTAATATTATATGGCTTTGAAGGAGAGATTTTTTCATGAGGAACAGCATTAAGGAGAGATTGTTTTATGGCCAGCTATAAATATCAGTATCCGGTGGAATATGAGGTAATAGTGGTGGGGGCCGGTCATGCCGGCAGCGAGGCTGCTCTGGCAGCTGCCAGAATGGGCTGCAGGACATTAAGCCTGACGGTAAATCTGGATCATGTGGCTTTCATGCCCTGCAATCCTTCGCTGGGCGGCCCGGGCAAATCTCACATTGTAAGGGAGATTGATGCCCTGGGCGGGGAAATGGCGATAAATATGGACCGGACCATGACTCAGATCAGAATGCTGAATACCAGCAAGGGACCGGCAGTTCACGGGCTCAGGGGGCAGGCCGACAAGGTTAAATATCACCAGAGAATGAAGAGTGTGCTGGAAAATCAGAATAACCTGGATCTCAAGCAGGATGTAGTTGAGGATATTCTGGTGGAAGAGGGCCGGGCAGCCGGTGTTATCACCAAGACCGGTTTGTTATACCGGGGGCGCCGGGTTATTCTGACAACCGGCACCTTTTTGCAGGCCAGGATAATTATAGGTGAGGCCACCTATAATGCCGGGCCCAATCAGCAGTATCCGGCCAACAGGCTGTCAAAAGCTCTGGAAAGGCTGGGTTTTAAACTTCTCAGGTTTAAAACCGGAACACCCCCGCGAATTAACGGCAATTCCATCGATTTTTCTCAACTTCAGGAACAGCAGGGAGAGGAAGGGCTTTCCTTTTCCTTTCTTTCCGAGCCTCTGACCGGTGAGCAAGACAGCTGCTGGCTGACCTATTCCAATCCGGAAACTCACCAGATAATTCGAGAAAATGAAGACCGCACTCCTCTATTTAGCGGTGAGATAGAGGGAACCGGCCCTCGTTATTGTCCTTCAATTGAGGATAAGGTTAAAAAGTTTCCCGAAAAGGACCGGCATCAGTTTTTTCTGGAACCCGAAGGTCGGGGAACGGAAGAATTTTATCTTTCCGGCTTTTCAACCAGCCTGCCCCTGGATATCCAGATACAGATTCTAAGAACTCTGGAGGGAATGGAGCGGGCGGAAATAATGCGCCCGGGTTATGCCATAGAATATGATTGTGTGGCCAGCGGTCAATTTGATTCGACTCTGGAAACAAAGCTGGTGACAGGACTATTTACTGCTGGTCAGATTAACGGCACCTCCGGCTATGAGGAAGCAGCAGGTCAGGGTCTGCTGGCCGGGATTAATGCAGCTTTGACCCTGGAGAATAGGGAACCCCTGGTCTTAAAACGCTCTCAGGCTTACATCGGGGTGCTTGTTGATGAACTGGTAACCAAAGAACCCCGGGAGCCCTACCGGATGATGACTTCCCGGGCCGAGCACCGCCTGATATTGAGACAGGATAATGCAGATCTTCGTCTTACCCCGCTGGGTAGAGAGGCTGGTCTGGTTTCCGATCAGCGCTGGCAGTACTTCCAGCAGAAGAAAAACGAGATTGAGGAGATGAGGGAATATTTAGAAAATAAGCAGCTTAATCCCACCCCGGAGATCAGAGAAACCCTCCAGGAGCTGGACAGCGGCAGTTTAAACCAACCAGCCACTCTGGAGAAACTGCTCAGGCGGCCGGAAATTTCCTATCAGGATCTGGGAGAAATTGTAAAGGATCTGCCAGAATTTTCTCAGGAGGCGGTGGAACAGCTGGAAATCTCAATCAAATATCAGGGCTATATTGAACGCCAGATGCAGCAGGTGGAGAAATTCAAAAAGATGGAGAATAAACTTTTGCCCCGGAACCTGGATTACAGCCAGCTTAGTAACCTCAGGCAGGAAGCTAGAGAGAAACTCAATAAGATCCAGCCTCATTCAGTTGGACAGGCTTCCCGGATTCCTGGAGTATCTCCTGCCGATATTCAGGTGTTGTTAATTTATCTGGAGAAAAGGCGGCAGCAGCAGGGGGAGAACGGATGAATGTCAGCCAAAAGGTAATAAATAATATTTCTCGCGGCATAGAGGATTTTGTTACCTTTCTTGGGGATAAGAATGAGCTTGAAGAAAATGAGAATCAGCGACTTGCAGCAGTAAGGGAAAAAATGATCGATCCTGAAAAAACTAGAAAAATTGCTGAATATGTCGAAACGCTTTATCAAGAAAACAAGAAATACAATCTGATTGGTCCTGCTGACAGGAATGAGATAGTCTATCTCCACATTCTGGATTCCCTGATTCCTCTCTTCTATGCTGGCAGACTTATCGAGTTTGCTGGTAAGATAGGGATAGATATCGGCAGTGGTGCCGGACTTCCCGGGCTCATCTGGAGCATAGTTTTGCCGGAAAGCACGGTTTACCTCCTGGATTCCCGGCGAAAACGGGTTGATTTCCTTAGAGAAACAGTTAGCAAGCTTAATATTTCGGACTGCCGACCCCTCAGGGTCCGGGCAGAAAAATTAGGCCAGGAGGAAGACTGGCGGGAGAAGTTTGATTTTGTACTGGCCAGAGCAGTGGCTCCATTAAATATACTGCTGGAATACTCTCTTCCTCTGCTGAGGATTAAGGGCCGGGCTCTTCTGTTTAAGGGTCCCAGGTATCAGGAAGAGCTGGAAGAAGGAGATGCTGCCGCCGCACTTCTTCAGGGATCCCGGGAAAAAATTTTTAAATTAGAGATACCGGGCCTGGAGGGGGAACGTTATTTGCTTTCCTATCAAAAAGAAGATTTCTGCCCGAAAAAATATCCCAGACGGGTAGGAATTCCTGAAAAACGTCCCCTGGGAAGCAGGAGTTAGACGAACAGCCCCGAAATATATAGATGTCGAGGCTATATTGCTATATTGGCAAGTATTGTGAGGGAAAAATGGGAATTCTTAAAAAGGACCGGCAGGCCCGGACAGACAGGAAGAATTGTAAAATCTACATTAAATTTAACAGAATTTATTTGCCAGAATTGATTTGCACAGAAAACAAACTAGAGACTGATAACATGGAGCAGAAATTGACTGCAACCCGGGGGAGGCAGTGATGATGGGCAAAAGAATAGCAATAGTCAATCAGAAAGGTGGAGTGGGCAAAACCACCACAACTATTAATCTGGGAGCGGCTCTGGCTGAGTATGACCGCCAGATCCTGGTGGTTGATATTGACCCTCAGGGAAATGCCACCAGCGGTCTCGGCCTGGTAAAGGATGAAATAGAAAACAGCATCTATGATCTTCTGCTGGGAAATGCTTCTTTTGCTGAAGTGCTTCAGGGGACTGATATCCCCCGCTTACAGGTTATTCCTGCCAATATAGATCTGGCCGGGGCTGAAATAGAGCTGGTTACCGAAATTTCCCGGGAGAAGAGGCTGGCTCGAGCAATAGACAGGTGTCATCAAGATTTTGACTACATATTGATTGACTGTCCTCCTTCTTTGGGAATACTTACTTTAAATGCTCTGGCAGCTGCTGAGAAGGTGCTGGTTCCTATTCAGTGTGAATATTATGCACTGGAGGGCCTGGGACAGCTCCTGGATACAATACAACGGGTGAGAGAGAATGTCAATCCCAAACTTGACCTTGAGGGCGTTCTGCTTACCATGTATGACGGCCGCACCAATCTTTCTGAACAGGTGGCCGAGGAAGTTAAGAAATATTTTTCTGATAAGATTTTTGAGACGATTATCCCCAGAAATGTGAGATTAAGTGAAGCTCCTAGCTTTGGGGAATCAATTCTTCAGTATCAACCCCGTTCTTCTGGAGCTAGAGCTTATAAAGAATTAGCCCGGGAGGTGTTGGCAAATGAACAGTAAGAAAAAAAGACTGGGACGGGGCCTGGATGCTTTTTTCGATGGCGAGGACGGCCTGAAATCGATAAGGGAGAGCGATGAAATTATAAAAAATGTGGGGGTGGAAAAGATTGAACCCAATCCCTATCAGCCCCGGGAATCTTTTCGGGAAGAAGGCCTTGAGGAGCTGGCAGCTTCCATCAAAGAGAATGGAGTACTGCAGCCTTTGATCCTGACGCCAAAAGGTGAGGAAGGCTATTATATAGTAGCCGGGGAAAGGCGCTGGCGGGCCTCAAAGATGGCTAATAAAGACACAGTTCCGGCAATAATTAAAGAATTTGAAGAAGATAGAATGATGGAGATTGCCCTGGTTGAAAACATCCATCGAGATGATCTAAATCCCCTGGAGGAAGCAACCGCCTACAAACAGCTGCTTGAGAGGATGGAGATGACCCAGGGTGAACTGGCAGAGAGACTGGGTAAAAGCAGGTCCGGCATTAGCAACAGCCTGAGGCTGTTGAAACTGCCTGTTAAAATACAGGAATATGTTTCACGTGGAACATTATCTGCCGGCCAGGCCCGGGCTCTGGCCGGACTGGAAGATCCTGAACTTCAGCTAAAGGGCGCAGAAGAGATTATTGACCAGGAAATGTCGGTCAGGCAGGCTGAAAAACATGTCTCAGCTATTAAAGAGAGAATTTCTGGCGACGAGACCAGCGGGGAAGATGCTGATGGAATGCTAAATGAACTGGAGGAACTGCTGGACAGAACTGGCAGACAGCTCGGGGATGAGCAGGGGGATGAACTGGACGGGATTGCTAATCAAACAGAATCTTTGGAATGGAAGCGCCATTCCCGGGAACTGGAAGAAATAACCGGGCTAACGGTTAAACTTGAAGAAAGAGGGGATGGCTTTAAAGCCGAACTTGTCTGCAGCAACCTCGAAGAGTTGCGGAACCTTTTAAAACTACTAAAATAGAAAAATTTCTACAGCTAAGATTACACCTTATGCCTTTTTGATATATATTTTGTATTTTAATAGATATTATCTGAAATGGAATAACAGTTGCAGACTGGAATAACAATTACAGATAAAGCATATATCTGATAACAACCGAAATGATGCTGATTGTTTCACGTGAAACATCTGCGAAATAGTTCTGGAGGTGTTCTGGTGAAGATTATCATAGTTGGAGGCGGCAAAGTTGGCAGGTATCTGTTAACCGAACTGCTGCAGAAGGGGCATGAGATAACCCTGATAGAACAAAAAAAGATTAAATGCGACAAAATAAGGCGAAATTTTAACGTCAGGGTGATAAGGGGAGATGGGTCTGAAGCTGAAGTGCTGAAAGAAGCCGAAATTGAGAAGGCCGATGTGGTGCTGGCGGTTACTAAGGATGATCAGGACAATCTGGTTATCTGCCAGCTGGCGGAAAGGCAATTTGACGTGCCCAGCACCTTTACAACTGTCAACACCCCCGGCAATGAAAGGCTTTTTGACTGGCTGGGGGTAAATGTTGCTATCAGCAGTCCGGCGATACTGCTGGCTCTAGTTGATCAGGAGGTGGCCATGAGCGATCTGGAGGCTCTGCTCTCCCAGAAACATGATGAACTTGAACTGATCAGGTTTTATGTAGATGAGGAATCTCCAGCTGTGGGGAAAAAGCTTAAGGAACTGGAGCTTCCTCTGGAAGTGGTGCTAGTTTCTATTCTTAGAGGCGATACTCCCATAGTTCCCCGAGGCAATACCCGGATCTTTCAGGGGGATTTAGTAGTTGCACTTACTAGAGAAGAATATAAAGAATCACTTTATGAATTATTTTAAAAAACAAAATAGTGCGTAAAGTGAGAATATTATTTAAATAAGTTCATTTTATTTAATTATTTTATTGACATTATTGCTTTAAGCAACCCTGCTATTGAGATTTTTATATTATGTAATGATTGCACTGAATAAAGTCGATCTCGTCAAATTTAGAATCTATAATCCTTGACGTGCCAGGGAGCCTGCCAAACAAATTTGCAGCAAAACTTCTTTTCGCAGTGAAACCATGTAATAAAGCAATAAAACTGTTAAATTAAAGTTTAACCTAAGCTTTTATCTTGAAAAATAGCAGGCAAAATTTCATCTATTGTTGTGCCCCAGAGGGTCATGGGGGTTTACCTTGATAATACGCAGTAATATTTTCATGTATTGTTGTGCCTTGGGTGGCCTGGGGTTAACCTATAATATAAAAATATCAGCTTTCATATAAAAAAATTTAGTTTTAAAGCAGGACTTTTTTGTTTCTTTGAGAATAAATATAACAGGAATAACAGGAAAATAGACTTTTAAAGGCCCTGCAGCGGTTAACGGAGGAAAAGTTAATGCATATTTCTGGAATGGCTGCCTTAAATGCTTCCTTATAATAAAGTAAATAAAGTTTGGGAGTTTTAAAAAATGCTTTTTCTGTTGACTGTTTATTGACTGATTTATCGTCTGATTTTTAGCTGAGGATAAAGAAGACTGGAAATACACCAAAAACTAATAGTATTTTCCGGATGAAATTCAGGAGAGAGCTCTTTTTTTTACAGGAGCGCCGAAGGGGCAAGGTTCACAGGAACTGAAACTCTCAGGCTTAAGAATTCTGAAGGGACGGAACTCTGAACTTTTTGGACAGAGGAGGCTGGCTTACCCGGTCTCCTCTGTTTGTGTCTGAGGCAATTATCTGGTTGAATTTATGTGCTCCAGCAGTTGAGGAGCAGATAATTATACTGGTTGTTAAAAAAACCGGAAAAACCGGCAAAAATAAACTAAAGTCAATAAAATGGAAGGAGGTGAGTTTTATGAAGAAGACCCCTTTAAACTCCGTACATCATGACCTGGGAGCCAAGATGACCGATTTTGGTGGCTGGGAAATGCCAGTTGAGTATTCCGGAATCATTGATGAGCACAATACGGTGAGAGAAAAGGCCGGACTTTTTGATGTCAGCCATATGGGAGAAATAGCTGTTAGTGGCAAGGATTCGAGCAGCTTTATTGATTACCTTATCACCAATCGGGTCAGCACCGCCCCCGCCGGGAAAGTGGTTTATTCCCCCATGTGTTATCTCGAAGGAGGAATAGTTGATGATCTGCTGGTTTATAAAATAGAGGAAGATAGATATTTTCTGGTGGTCAATGCTTCCAATACGGAAAAGGATTTTGACTGGATTTCTGAACGAGCTGCTGAGGTCTCCGGGGATGTAGAGGTGGAAAACCTCTCCCGGGATTATGCTCTGCTGGCCCTGCAGGGGCCCAGATCGGAAGAGATCTTAAGCCAGCTGACATCTACCGGACTGGATGATATCCCGGCTTTTAGCTTCAAGAAGATTGAAGTTGATAGCTTGAATATGCTGGTTTCCCGGACCGGTTATACTGGCGAGGACGGTTTTGAACTTTATTTTGATCCCGGGGAAGCCGAGAGGATCTGGCAGTCACTGCTTAAGGCCGGAGAAGAGGCAGGCCTCAAGCCAGCAGGGCTGGGAGCTCGTGATACTCTCAGACTGGAAAAATGTCTCTGTCTTTATGGCAATGATATCAGCAGGGAGACCAATCCCCTGGAGGCCGGTCTGGGCTGGACTGTTAAATTTGACAAGGAGGATTTTGTCGGCAAAGAAGCACTGGAGAGGATTAAAGAAGCCGGTCTTTCCCGCAAACTGGTAGGTTTTATCCTCAAAGAACGGGGGATTGCCAGGCATAATTATCCGATTTTATCAATTGGTGAAGAGGAGATTGGCCATGTTACTTCTGGAAGCTATTCCCCAAGCCTTGAGGAAAATATCGGCCTGGGTTATGTGGAAACTGCCCATGCCAGTCCCGGGGAAGAAATTAAGATTAAGATCAGAAGCCGGTTGGTAGCTGCTGAAGTAGTTGAAACTCCATTTATTTAATATTAATCAGGAGGGATAAGTATGAATGTACCAGAAGGATTATATTATACCGAAGATCATGAGTGGTTAAAGGTTGAAAATGGTGTGGGAACAACTGGAATCACCGATTTTGCCCAGGAGGAACTGGGGGACATTGTCTTTGTTGAGCTGCCTGAGGTAGGCGATGAATTTCAACAGCATGACAATTTTGGAGTTATTGAATCGGTCAAGGCAGTTTCCGACCTCTATCTTCCGGTGAGTGGTGAAATTACTGAAACTAACGAGAAACTGCTGGATCAACCCGAGCTGGTTAATGATGAACCTTATCAGGGAGGCTGGATTGTTAAAATCAAGCTTTCCGATGAGGGAGAACTGGATGAGCTGATGAATACTGAGGAATACCAGGAGTTTTTGGAGGAGGAGGCTTAAATAAATGAAATATATTTCTAACACACCACCTGAGCAGAAAAAAATGCTGCAGGAGATAGGTGTGGAGGAAATTTCAGATCTTTTTCAGGCTATTCCTGAAAATATCAGGTTTGATCGTTCTTTTGATATTCCCGAGGCGCTTTCCGAACTGGAGCTTATGGATCTGGTTCAGGAAAAAGCGGAGAAGAACCTGGATTTAAGTAAATTTGATAGCTATCTGGGAGCAGGATCTTATGATCATTATATTCCCGCGATAATCGATCACCTGATTTTGAGGTCTGAATTTTACACCGCCTATACTCCTTACCAGGCTGAATTGAGCCAGGGAACACTGCAGGCCATGTACGAATATCAGAGCATGATCTGTGAATTAACCGGTATGGGGATTTCCAACGCCTCTCTGCTTGATGGAGCCTCAGCACTGGGAGAGGCAGTTATCATGGCCCGACGCCAGACCCGCAACAGCAGGGTTCTACTTCCCAAAACTGTTCATCCTGCTTATCGAAATGTAGCCCAGACCTACGGCGAACCTCACGGTGTTGAATTCCTGGATGTTCCTCTGCAGGGAGGTCAGCTGAATCTGGATTCTCTAACAGAAGAGCTGGATGACGACACTGCGGCGCTTGTAGTCCAGTACCCCAATTTTTACGGTTCTCTGGAAGAAATGGAGAAGATTGCCGAGCTGCTGGATAATCAAAAGAAGACCATGCTGATAGTGGTGGCCAACCCCATTGCTCTGGGCCTTCTGACTCCTCCGGGAGAGTTTGGTGCCGATATAGTGGTAGGAGAAGGACAGCCCCTGGGTAATGGTGTTAATTATGGAGGACCAAACCTGGGTTACATGGCTATTAAGGATGATAGAAGGCTGTTGAGACAACTTCCTGGCAGACTGGTCGGTAAGACTGAAGATGTTGAAGGTGAGATCGGCTATGTTATGACCATGCAGACCCGGGAACAGCATATCCGGCGGGGAAAAGCAACTTCCAATATCTGCACCAATCAGGCTTTAAATGCCCTGATGGCAGCCATATATCTGGCTACCATGGGCAAAGAAGGTATTCAGGAGGTTGCCAATCAGTGCTACCAAAAGACCCGCTATTTGATAACCAGACTGGCAGAGATTGAAGGTGTTGAAGTGGTTAATCAGGAAAACCACTTTAATGAGTTCTGGCTTAAAATTGACAGTCCGGGTATCTCCCTGGAAGAGGTCGAGCAGAAGATGTGTGAAAAGGATATTTTAGCCGGGGTTAATCTGACTGAGATGACCGATCAGGAGGGGCTGCTGGTCTGTGTGACTGAGAAAAAGACTCGCCAGGATTTAGATAACTATGTCAGGAGCCTGGAGGTGGTTCTCAATGACTGAAGCCTTAATTAAGGAATACAGCAGTCCGGGCAGAAAGGGTTATTCTCTGCCGGAACTTGATGTTCCTGAAGAGAATCCCGGGGAGCGACTTCCTGAGGGTACGATAAGAAAGGAAGCGGTCGAGCTGCCCGAGGTTAGTGAAGTTGATGTTGTCAGACATTTTACCAGCCTTTCCAACATGAATTATGGAGTGGATTCCGGGATCTATCCCCTGGGTTCCTGCACCATGAAGTATAATCCCAAGATTAATGAGGATGTAGCCCGGATTCCCAACCTGGCCAATATTCATCCTCACCAGAAGGAAAAGTATGTCCAGGGAAGCCTGGAGATTCTCTATGAGCTGAAGCAGTATCTAGCTGAAATTAGCGGCATGGATGAAGTTTCCCTGCAGCCGGCTTCGGGAGCTCACGGAGAATATGTGGGACTGATGATTATCAGAAAGTACTTTGAAAAGCAGGGTGAGGAGAGAACCAAGGTAATTGTGCCGGATTCAGCTCACGGGACCAACCCTGCTAGCGCCACCATGGCTGGCTTTGATGTGGTGGAGATAGAGTCCAATGAAAGAGGCATGGTTGATCTGGACTCTCTGAGAGAAGCGGTGGATGATGATGTGGCGGCCCTGATGCTGACCAATCCCAACACACTGGGGATATTTGAAAAAGACATCTGCGAGATCCAGCAGATAATTCACGATGCCGGAGGGTTGCTCTACTACGATGGTGCCAACATGAATGCTGTGTTGGGCTATGCCCGCCCGGGAGACATGGAATTTGATGTTATTCACTATAATCTCCATAAAACCTTCTCCACCCCTCACGGCGGTGGGGGACCGGGGTCCGGTCCGGTAGCAGTTAAAGATAGGCTGGCTCCCTATCTGCCGGCTCCGCTGTTGAAAAAGGAAGGTTCTGAATACTACTGGGATTATGACAGGCCTGATACCATGGGCAAGGTCCATGCCTTCCACGGGAACTACGGTGTTATGCTGAGAGCCTATGCCTATATCAGGACAGCCGGAGGCGAAGGCCTGAAGGAAATAACCGAAAATGCGGTTTTAAATGCCAACTACATGAAGCATAAACTGAAAGACACCTATGAACTTCCTTTTGCCTCCGACAGCCTGCATGAATTTGTCCTGTCAGGTTCCCGGCAGAAGACGGATGGCATCACTACGGCAAATATCGCCAAGCGGCTGCTTGATTATGAGCAGTATGCTCCCACCATCTACTTCCCGCTGATTGTTAAGGAAGCAATGATGGTTGAACCCACCGAGACCGAGAACTTAAGGTCGCTGGACAGGTTTATTGAGACCATGAAAATTATTTCCCGGGAAATAGAGGAAGAACCGGAACTGGTAGAAAATGCCCCGCACAATACTGTGGTGCGCAAGCTGGATGAGGCCAAAGCAGCCAGAAATCCTGACTTAAGATGGTAAGGATTTAAGGTTGCTGGGGATAGTTTAAAATACTGGTTTAAATATTAGACCCACAGGCGCCCCCGCCGCTTTAACGGCAGGGGCGCTTTTTATCTATTATTATCTGTGTTATAATTTATTATATGCTAAACATTTTTTTAAATTACGCTGATATTCTTTAGCTAGTTAACCGGTGTGAAGAATAACCTGAATTGAGGATGATGGCTATGCGGGAGAAGAATTATCTGGAGAAGTCTTCAGAACTGTTGAAGAAGAAATATGAAGAAGCCTGCCAGAAAATGGATCAGGGTGAATATGAGGAGGCAGAAGCCCAGTTCCAGGACATTTTAAGATTAAATGACAGCTTTGCCCCGGCCCGTAATAAACTGGCGGTTCTTGCTATCAAGCAGCAGGAACAGGATAAAGCCCGGGAGGAATTGAAGAGGACGCTGGAGATGGATCCTGAATATCCTCCAGCCTTAACCAACCTGGGCAGCCTGGAAAAGTCGGAGGGTAATTTTCACCGGGCCAAGGAGCTTTATCAGCAGGCCATAGCTAAAAACGAGGAATACGGCCCGGCCTATAATAATATGGGAGTGATTTTGCGGGAGGAAGGTGAGATTAAGGAGTCGGTTAAGTATCTCAAAAAGGCTCGCAAGCACGGCACCCTGGCCTTTTCTCAGAAATCAGATGGACCCATCTATAAAGAACCGGGCTGCATGATTCCGATAATTTTGAGCGGGCTGGTCCTTCTGGGACTGCTCTACTGGTTTTTGCTGGTTTTGAATTGAAGATAAGGAGGTGTTTTCCGTGAAGAACAGGCAGGGGGAGTTGCAGCCGGGGGCAGTGGTTAAAATGAAAAAACCCCACCCCTGCGGCAGCAACAGCTGGGAACTTATCAGGATGGGTATGGATGTTAAAATTAAATGTCTGAACTGCGGCCGAATGGTGAGTTTTAAAAGAAAAAAATTTGAAAAGGCTCTCAGGGAAATTTTAGACAGAGAGGGGGACTAACGGTGGAATTAGGCCTGATAGGACTGCCCAATGTGGGCAAATCGACCCTGTTTACCGCCCTGACTGAAAAAGAAGTTGCCGCAGAAAACTATCCTTTTTGTACGGTTGATTCCAATGTGGGGGTGATAGAGGTTAAAGACGAAAGGCTGGAGGCACTCTGCCGTCACTACCAGCCTGACAGGTGCACTCCTTCAACCATAAAATTTATTGACATTGCCGGGCTGGTAGAAGGTGCCAGCCGGGGGGAGGGTCTGGGAAATCAGTTTTTAGCTCGAATTAGGGAGGTTGATGCTATCGTCCAGATTGTCAGGCTTTTTGAAGACGATAATATCTCTCATGTGATGGGTGAGATTGACCCTTTAAGAGATATTGAGGTAATCAAACAGGAGTTGATAGCTGCTGATTTGAAGACCATTGAAAAAAGAAAAGAAAAAACAGTTAAAATGCAGAAAACCGGTGAAAAAAAGTACCGGGAGGAAGAAGAAGCCCTGCATAAAATGCAGGCTGAACTGGAGAAAGGGATACCTGTGAGAAAGCAGGAGTTAACCGAGCTCCAGCAGAATCTGCTGCCGGAGCTATTTCTGCTGACGGCCAAGCCGGCCCTCTATGTGGGCAATGTGAAAGAACAGCAGTCTCAGGCTGATAAATATCGGAAGGAATTTTTAGATTACCTGGCCCGGGAGCAGGAAGAGAAAGTTCTGATTGATGTGCTTTTTGCCAGAGAAATGGTGGAGCTGACACCGGAAGAAAGAGAAATTTTTCTGGCAGAGCAAGAGGGGGATTCGGGCCTGGAAAATTTTATTAAAGCCAGCTATGATCTGCTGAATCTGATCACCTTCTTTACAGTGGCCGGCGGGGAAGAGGTCCGGGCCACCGGGGTTCCCAGAGGCACTCCGGCCCCTGAAGCTGCAGGCAAGATTCATTCTGATATGGAAGAGGGTTTTATCAAGGCTGAGGTAATTAATTTTGAAGCCTGGGAAGAATATGGCAGCTTGGAAGAGGCCAAAAATGACGGCCAGGTAAATCTGGCCGGCCAGGATTATTATACCCAGGATGGAGATATCTGCTACTTTCATTTTAAAAAATAAACTCTATCTGTTTAAAAATTAACTTGCCCGCCGATTTAAGTGCTGTTATCTGAGCCAGCTGAAAGTTATAAATTCATAAAATACGTAAATATCAGCCTGGCAGAGATAATTATTGCAAAGCTGGGTTGAGAATGCTATAATGATGAAAGGTGTGAAATGAGAATTATACTCTTGCCATGCTCCAGTCAGGGAACTGGAGCCGTTAAGACCGGATGGAGGAGGTGAAAGTTATGGAAAAGACAGCAGACTATGAAACCACCTTTGTGCTCTCCCCGGAACAGACCGAGGAAGAGCGTGAGGCGAGCCTTGAAAGAATAAAAACCACCATTGAAGGTAATGAGGGAGAAATTATGGAAATCGATGAGTGGGGAGAAAGAAGACTGGCCTATCCTATTAATGACCTTTTCAGCGGTTATTATGTGGTGCTGGATTTCCAGGGAGATTCTCAGGTTGTTGATGAACTGGAAAGAAACTTCAAGCTGATTGGCGATCTGCTTCGCTATTTGATTGTGCGGAAAGATAAGTAAAATTCAGGGTGGTGGAAACAAATGTTAAATAGAATCATACTAATCGGGAGGCTGGTCCGGGATCCAGAGCTGCGCTACATCAGTAATGGCACACCAGTTTGTAATTTTACCCTGGCAGTGGAAAGAAATTATACCAACAGGGATGGAGAACGTGATGTTGATTTTATCCGTATAGTAACCTGGAGAAAGCTGGCTGAGAACTGTGCCGAACATCTGGGCAAGGGCCGATTGGTTGCTGTTGATGGCAGACTGCAGATCAGGAAAAGTGAAAAGGAAAATAGAACTTACATCGACCCTGAGGTAGTTGCTCAAAATGTTCAATTTCTCGACTGGCCAAAAGACAGCAACCGCGGCCAGGAAAGGCGTTCAGCTTCCAGAAAGCCCGACGAATTTGAAAATGCTGCCAGCCAGGATTCTGCCGACCTGAATGATGAAGACTTTGACGTTCCTTTTTAAAATTTTATGTAAGGAATGTTTTGCGGTAAAACCAGGTAAATAGTTTAAATAGGAGGGTTGAATATGGCTAGAGGGAGAAATAAATCCTGTTTCTTCTGCGGGAATGATAAAGAGATTGATTATAAAGACACCAGAACACTTAAGAAGCATACTACCGATAGAGGTAAAATAATTCCCCGGAGAATAACGGGAACCTGTGCCAAGCATCAAAGAGAAATTACCAGGGCTATAAAAAGGGCAAGAATGGTTGCCCTGCTGCCCTTTGTCAAGGATTAATTATAAATCAACGACAGGGGGCGGCTGCTATTGTTCGCCCCTGACTTTTATATTTTCAGGATTTTTGGGAGGTGTTCCCATTGGAGCACCGGAATAACAACAAAAACGATAACAGCAATAAGGACTCAGCAGATAAGTCAAACCCCAGAAGACTTTTTTTAATTTGCCTGGCAGTTATCCTGGGGATGTCCCTGCTGGGAATTCTTTTTCCTTTTTTTAGTTTTGCAGCAGCCCTGATTTGGCCGGTTCCGGTGGTTTATCTGGCTTTAAAGCAGGGCTTAGGGAGAGCAGCTTTAATGATTGCTGCTGCGGCTCTGCTCAACGGCATCATAATCACCCCGGTGCTGGGCTTAATAACTGTAGCGGGTTTTGGCTTTGTGGGTTTTGTTATGTCTGGGGCTCTGCTGGAAAAATTCTCTCCCTTTAAGGTGCTGCTCTTTACAGTACTGGCGGCAGTGGCTTCAAATTTCATGCTGATCACCGGAATCGCAATGGGGATGGGCTACAGCTTTCAGGAGGGTATTAGAAATGCCCTGCTGGAGAACCTTCTCCCCCTGCTGAACAATGGTGAAATGTCAGTTCTGGTACAGATGCAGCTGGATCTGGTTATGAGACTGATGCCGGGTTTGATAGTAATTTCCGGTCTGGTATCGGGCATTTTAAATTACTATATTGTTCACTGGTTTTTAAGGGCCAAAAATATGGGGATAACAATTTATCGTACGTTGGATAAATGGCGATTTCCGGCCGGATATATAACTGCTGCTATAGTCCTGGCCTTACTTTTCCGGGATTGGGCAGTGATGTTAAATCTGGGTGTGATTGTTTTCTTTCTGGTCTTTCTCCAGGGTTTTGGAGTGGGGCTTTTTTATGTTATTAAAAGGAGCTCTTCTTTTTTCTGGCGCTGGATTTATGTTTTTTTAGTAATTGTTATACCTCTGTTGCCACCGTTTTTAATACTGCTGGGACTGATTGATTTATGGTTTGATATTAGAAAATTAGAGTTTGCCGGCAGCGATTAAAGGAACTAAGGTGAATAATTATCAGGAAATTAAGATATTGAGGAATATGGAGAAGGAGGATTAAACATGGAAGTAATTTTGAAGGAAGATGTTGACAAGCTGGGAGAAATGGGTGAAATTGTCGACGTGGCTGACGGTTATGCCCGCAATTATCTGCTGCCCATGGGGCTGGCAATGGAGGCTACCGAGGGCAAGGTCCAGCAGGCCAGGGAACTGAGAAGAGCCCGGCAGCAGGAGAGAGCTGAAAGCCGTGAGCAGGCTGAGAAGCAGGCCAGTCAGCTGGAATCAGAGAGCTTTGAGATAACGGTAAAAGCTGGTGAACAGGGCCGCCTCTTTGGCTCGGTAACAACCCAGGATATAGCCGAGGTTGTTGAGGACAGGGGTTATGAAATTGACAGGAAAAAAATCGAACTGGAAGAAAATATTAAGGAACTGGGGGAACATAAAGTTCCTGTTAAGATTTTTGAGGATATTTCAGCAGAGCTTAATATTAAGGTTGTTGGCCTCGAAGATGATGAGGAATAATAGAGTGAGTAAGACCAATAGCAGGTTAGCTGACAGCCGGGATCTTTTTAAATCAGGTTGACAGCAAAATTTACAAGCAGCGGACAGAAAAGGCGGCCTTAAGGCCGCCTTTTAATAATTAAAGAACTAAATAATGATGTATTAAAAACAAGGGATATTACTCCAACTCTCCCTTACTCCAGCTTTCGTGAACTTTTCCTACCAGACCGGGGGCCGGTTTTAGTGTCTGTTTGCCTTTTTCCCAGCCGGCTGGAGCGGCCTCCTCTTCATTTTCACTGATATACTGGAAGGCCTCCACCTGGCGGACAAGTTCATCCATATTGCGCCCCACAGGTTCATTAAGTATTTCCATGGCCTGCAGCACCCCCTGGGGATCAATCAAGAATTTCCCCCTAAGGTTAACCTTGAGATTATCATCATAAACATTATAAGCTTTGCCGATTGAACCATCGGGGTCGGAAAGCAGAGGATAGGGCGCTCCCCCTTCTATCATCTGGGAAAGTTCCTGTTCCTGCCAGGCTTTGTGGGTGAAGTGACTGTCGGTGCTGATGGCCAGCACTTCAACATTTAGATTCTGCAATTTCTCATACTTAACGGCAACTGCCGTTAATTCTGTGGGTCAGACGAAGGTAAAATCTCCGGGATAGAAAAACAGTACTGCCCACTGACCCTGGTAATCAGAGAGACTAACTTCCTTAAAGTCGCCCTGATGAAAAGCCTTGGTGGTAAAGTTTGGAGCTTTTTCTCCCACCTTTATCATAGCTAAAACCTCCTTCAATTGATAGTCTGACTAAATGGTAACAGTTATTAATTAGGCTGTCAAGCATTTTTTGATCTTAGGGGCTGTAATGCTTGGGATCCAGTTCCTGAACGGCAGAGCGGCCGATATCGCTGCGATAATGCATATCCCGAAAGTCTATTTCCTCTACATGTTCATATACCTGGTTGATGGCCGAAAAGAGCCCGTCAGCCAAAATGGTCAGATTAAGTACCCGGCCTCCACTGGTGACAAATTTA
This sequence comes from Halanaerobiaceae bacterium, assembly GCA_007134885.1. Taxonomy (GTDB): domain Bacteria; phylum Bacillota; class Halanaerobiia; order Halanaerobiales; family Halarsenatibacteraceae; genus T1SED10-84. The sequence continues at coordinate 18,174 of SLJX01000007.1, read as the reverse complement.
TCTCCGATTTTTCTGGTGCCGGCGTGAAATACCAGCAGATTATCATAGCGGTTAATCTTTTCCAGGCCGGAAATTTCATCACCTTCTTCGTAGGTCAGGGGGTAACCACCGGCGGCTAAAACCACACAGACAGCAGATTCACTGCACCAGAACAATTTTTTTCGTTCAAGCCGGCCTTCGACAATTTCATCAATTACAGCCAGGAGATCATCCTTAAGGCGGGGCAGTACGGCCTGACTTTCGGGGTCGCCAAACCGGGCATTAAACTCCAGAACCTTTGGTCCGGAGGAGGTCAGAATAAGACCGGCATAGAGTACACCCTGATAGTTTATTTCTTCTGCCTGGAGGGCCTTCAGGGTTGGATGCATGATCTGCCGGTAAATTTCTTTCTCTTCTGCTTGGGAAAGATAGGGAACGGGAGAGTAAGCCCCCATACCGGCGGTATTGGGTCCCTCATCGCCATCAAAAACAGGTTTATGGTCCCGGGAGGCAGCCAGCGGCAGCAGAATTTCTCCGTCGGTTAGAGCCATAATGGAAACCTCCTGACCTGTGAGAAAATTTTCTATCACGATTCTTTCCCCGGCATCACCAAAAATTCTATCCTCCATGATTCTATTAACGGCTTGAATGGCTTCCTTTCTGCTGGTGACAATTTTGGTTCCCTGCCCTCCGGCCAGACCTTCAGCCTTTATTACCCGGGGATACTCAATATTTTTTAAATAGGAGATGGCCTTTGAGGGATCGGTAAAGACCTCAAAGTCAGCGGTAGGGATATTATATTTGTTGAGAATTTGCTTGGCAAAGACTTTGCTACCTTCCAGCATGGCTGCTTCCCGGGTCGGCCCAAAAATTTTCAGGCCGCTGGCCTGGAATTCATTGACGATTCCGGCAACCAGGGGTTCCTCCGGACCAACAACTGTCAGATCAATCTCGTTTTTCCGGGCAAATTTAGCCAGGCCAGTAGTATCGGTCATGTCAATATCAACCGGTTCAGCCAGTTCGGTCAGGCCGTCATTGCCGGGGGCAGCATAAATTTTATCGGCTCTTTCACTTTGATAAAACTTCCAGACCAGGGCATGTTCCCGGCCCCCGCTGCCTACCACCATTACTTTCATGATTACTTCCTCCTTAAGGTCACTGTCTATTCTGTTAATCTCTCGGCTGGTTCAGTTTGTAATCCAGGGGAAAATTTTGCCGTTAAAGGGGTTGACGGTGAATTATTTCTTTTCTATCCGGGCCGGTGCTGACCAGGTTGATTTTAACACCGGTTTCCTGCTCAATAAAATTAACATAGTGCCGGGCTTCTGAGGGCAGTTCTTGGAAATTCGTAATTCCAGAGATATCCTGCTCCCAGCCTGTCAGTGTCTGATAGACTGGCTGGGCATTTTTAAGCTGAAAACTATCGGGCAGCCTATCTGTTATACTGTTATTTATCTTATAACCGGTACAGACCTTAATTTCTGAAAAACCGCTTAAGACATCAAGTTTGGTCAGAGCCAGGGCTGTGACGCTGTTAAACATAGCAGCATAACGGAGAGCGGGAAGATCAAGCCAGCCGCAGCGCCGGGGGCGTCCGGTCGTGACTCCAAATTCCTGACCCTTTTCTCTTAACTTTTCTCCCTGCTCTCCGGAGAGTTCTGTGGGGAAGGGTCCCCGGCCAACCCGGGTAAGATAGGCCTTAGCTACTCCCAAAATTTCATTGAGATATCGAGGGCCAAAACCCGTACCGCTGGAGACACCGCCGGCACCAGGATGGGAAGAGGTGACATAGGGATAGGTGCCAAAATCAAGATCCAGCAGGGCTCCCTGGGCTCCTTCAAAAAGTATCTGTCGGTTCTCCCGGTGACTTTTCCAGAGAAGAGGAGGCAAACTGGTGACATGGGGGCGAATTTCTTCAGCCAGAGAAAGCAGATCAACTTTTAGCTGCTGCAGGTCAAAGGCTGGTTCCCGGTAAACTTTCTCAAGAACAGCGTTATGATAACTTAGAGATTTTTCCAGCTTTTTACCAAAACTTTCCCGGGAAAGCAGATCACCGACTCTTAGGCCCCGGCGGGCAGCCTTGTCAGCATAGGCCGGTCCGATGCCCCTGCCGGTGGTTCCGATTTTGTCTCCGGCTTTATTTTCCTCTTCCAGATTATCTAGCCGGAGATGATAGGGCAGCACCAGATGGGCTTCGGGACTGAGATGAAGATTATCAAGTGCAATCCCCCGCTTTTTTAGGCCGCTCATTTCTTCTACCAGGCTCCGGGGGTTGATAACAACTCCACTGCCGATCAGGCATAATTTTTTCGGATAGAGAATACCGGAGGGAATCAGGTGGAGTTCGTATTTCTGACCCTCAGCAATAACAGTATGGCCGGCATTATTACCGCCGCTAAAACGCACTACAACATCGGCCTCTTCGGCCAGCAGATCTGTGATTTTGCCTTTGCCCTCGTCGCCCCACTGCATTCCTATTAAAATTTTATGACTCATCTAGTTTTCTCCTTCAGAAAATATCAGATATTTTTTTATATGATGCTTTAATGGTAGCAAATAAATTATTTTCAGTCAAGCAGCAGGGTTTTTGGAAAACTAACAGGAATTTTCCTGTCGGTCAAGAAGTTATATTAACACCTCAAGATAATTTTCAAATCAGGATATTTTTCAGGAATGTTAAGATCAGCTGGAAAATAATTTTTTTCTAATTTAATCCGGACTTAAACAGCTGATAAATATGGAGATTTCGGGAAAACAGACAGGGGGGGCTGTAATAATATGGCACCAGTATTCTGGCAGCAGGAGGAGCTAATTTCCTTTGCTGATACTCCAGAGGGAAGAACAGTTCAGCTGGAGGAGAAGATAATTGAAAAAGGTTTTTTAACCCGATTTCCCGGCTCCAGTCTGGCGTTATTTTTACTTCTGTCGGCTAAGGGGGCTGACAGGGAACCCTATATAGTGGAACAGGAGAGATTGAACTGTCTGCTGCCCGGCAGCAGCAAAGAAGTTCAGTCTGCCCTGGATTTTCTGGAAGAATGCGATCTGCTGGAATACAGCAGCGTAACAAAAAAAGAGGGAGAGCAGGATCAGCGGCAGGCTGTCTCGGGAAAAAATCAGCTGGACTGCCTTAAGATAAATTTTAAACCAGAGAATATCTTTCCCGGAAAATATCGGGCTGAGGCAGTTCTGGAAAAAAAGGAGGAACAGGGTAAGAGGTCTGCTAATTCCGAAGAGAAGCCGCCGGAGGCTGCAGATGTTTTTGACAGGGAACTCAGAGAGAAACTGCTGGATTTTTTTCCCGGCAGCCAGGGTTCTCAGGCCTACCGGCAGGCTGTCGAAGAGGTTGAGCGCTGGTGCAAGGACTTTCCCGGCGAGCTTTTACAGGAACTTCTCAGGCGGGTTGGGAAATGGCTGGGCTATCCTCAAAATCCCCATGAAAGGGCTCATTATTATCTCCGGGCTATTGTTTCGGACTGGTATGAGAAAGGAATTTTTTCCCGAAAAAAACTTAAAGAATATGACAGGCTCTACCGGGAGACCAGAGAGCTGGCCCGAATATATGGCTTTAAAAACTACCATCAGTTAAATCCTGTCCAGCTCGAAACCCTTAAGGGATGGCTAACCGGATCCAGGGGGCTATCGCTGGAGATTGCCTGCTGGGCTGTCAGGCAGGCAGTTCGTCATAAGAGAGATGGCAGCCCCTCGCTGGATTACATTGAGAGAAATTACATAAAACCTTTAAAGCAGGCCGGAGTTAAAAATATCGGCCAGGCGGCTGAGATTTTGGGAGAAAATGATTTTTTTCAGCAGAAAGACAGGCAGACCCGGGACCGCGAGGAGAAGGAATTTTGCCAGGAATGGGAAAATTTTTTCTGGGAGAGTCCTGAAAGCTAGCAGGTACTGCCGGGCAGGAATATTATCATGAATAATAGCAGAAGGGCAGAAAATTATAGATTCTACTCAGGTCTGCTCTCCTGTTTTATGGCAGAGAAAATATTTTGCTGGATTATCTGGATAATTCAAACTTTTGGGAGGTGGAGGGCCTAACCGCAGGCCTGAAATAGTATGGTTAAACAAAATCAGGCAGCAAGACAGATGAATCAGGATAAGCGGGCTGAAGGGGAGCAGGAATTTCAGCTGCTGGGAATTATACTGCAGTTTCCTGAACTAATAAATGAAGCTGCAGATGACCTGCAGGTAAAACATCTAAGCCATCCCCATGCTCAGCTGATCTATGAAGAACTGTTAAAGCAGTTTCAACAGGATGGCAACATTTCCCGGACCAAACTGCTGTTGAAATTACGGGAGGAGGAATTGGTAAAGGATCCTGATGGTCTGGTTGATCAGCTAACTTCAGGCTTTAATACCCGGGAAGAGCTTAAGCCCACCATAGATTTGATCAAACAGGAACATCAGAAGAAGCTGCTGCGGGAAGCAGCCGCCAGGCTTAAAGATCTGGCCGCAAAATCGGATATGACCATTGAAGAATATCAGGCCCAGGCCCAGGAGCTGATATTTTCTGCCACCAGCGAAACCGGTGATCTGGAAAAGCACATTTTTTCCATGGAAGAGGCTCTAATTGCCTCCTATGACAGGTATTTAAAGCGCCGCAATAATGAAGCTGATATCGGGGTGCAGAGCGGTTTCATGTCCTTAGATAAGCTTCTGGGAGGCTTTAAAAAGGGGCATTTAACTGTTATTGCAGCCTCTACTTCCATGGGCAAGACTGCCTTTGCTATCAATATAGCCCGGAATGTGCTAAAAAGAGATATTTCTGTGGGAATAATCAGTCTGGAGATGGATGCCACTGAAATTGTTGATAGGATGGTAATCCAGGAGGCTGATATTAATGCCTGGAAGTATTCCCAGGGACATACCAGTGAGAGTGAGGATGAAAAGATTTCCCGGATCTTAAATGATATGCACGAATATCCCCTGATGATTTCTGATGAACGGGGGCTTAATGTAGCCCAGATCCAGGCCCGGTTGAGGAAATTCAAAGCTCAGCTGGAGGAAATAGGTCTGGTGATTATTGATTACCTGCAGATGATCCAGATTCCTGAAGATTATTCTCAGAATACCGCCCGGGCTGTAGGCGAAGTCGTGCTTCATCTCAGGAATATGGCTTCCGAGCTGGATGTTCCCGTCCTGCTGATTTCTCAGATTAGCCGAAAATATACCAGCAGGCAGGATAAGAGGCCGGTTCTATCTGACCTCAGGGATTCCGGTAATATCGAGGAGATTGCCGACAGCGTAATCTTTTTATACCGGGAGGCTCATACCAGCCCGGCTGCCCGGGAAAAGGCTCAGATGGAGGGAACCGAAGGTGAAACAGAGGTAATCGTGGCAAAACAGCGGACCGGTCAGACCGGAGCAACTAAACTCGAGTTTGATGAGGATCATATCTGCTTTATCGACCCTGAAAATTTATCCTATGAGGAGGCCATGCCCTATGAAGGATGATCGGGGGATTCATCTCAGGGCAGTTAATGCCTTCTGCAGGGCTTATCATGAGAAAAAGCAGTCCGGGGAGATAAGCAGAAAACAGCTGGAGGAAATTTCTGGACTGCTGGATAAACTGGAGGATTACAGCTACGAAGAGGTAAAGATGAGGCTGCAGGAGATTTTTCCGGGCTATCAACCTCAAGAAATTCCCCTTTTTCGCTATCTGGAGGAGGATAAGCAGGAAGAGAGTTAGCAGATGTTAAAGGAATGATAATTTTTATAAGAATTATATTCAGGATAAATCTCCTTATTTGAACTAATTGATGTTTTATCAGAATTAATAAGCAGGAAAGAACATAAATTAAAGAGAATATAAAATAAATAATATAAATTAAACTAAAAGTGCCCCGGCCGAGCAAGTTAGCGGCCAGGGCTCTTACAGGTTTTCCGGTAAAGCAGGCGAGATAATAATGAATAAAATAATAGACGGCAGTAATCAGCATTGCCGTTTAAAAAACCGCGATTATATTCCGAGAGGATTACTGTTCAGATCCAGTGGCGACATTAAAGAGGTTGAGTGAGAGGTAACGTTCCCCGGTATCGGGAGCTATGGCCAGGATGCTGCTGTTCTCCTCAACTCTTTCGGCCAGCTTCAGGGCAGCAGCTGTGGCCGCTCCAGAGGAAATTCCGAGCAGCAGCCCCTCTTCCCGGGCCAGTTTGCGGGTACAGGCAGCTGCCTCTTCGTGACTGATTCTGATTACTTCATCGATTAAATCTGTTTCCAGAATTTCCGGGATAAAGCCGGCACCAATTCCCTGAATCTTATGGGGGCCGGGTTCCTCTCCAGAAAGCACTGCCGATTCGGCCGGCTCCACGGCAATTAACTCTGTTTCAATAGATTTTTCCTGAAAGGCTCTTCCAATTCCGGTAATGGTTCCTCCGGTACCCACCCCGACAACCAGATAATCCAGTCTGTCACCAAAATCAGCCAGGATTTCTTCGGCAGTGGTCAAGCGGTGGATTTCAGGATTGGCTGGATTGGTAAATTGTCCGGGCATGAAATAATTTTCATTTCCCCTTACCAGATTTTGGGCTGTTTCTATGGCGCCCTTCATGCCATTTTCTCCGGGAGTCAGTACCATTTCGGCTCCAAAAGCCTTAAATAGCTGACGGCGCTCCCGGCTCATGGTGTCCGGCATGGTCAGAATAACTCGATAACCCCGGGAGGATCCAATCAGAGCCAGGCCGATTCCGGTATTACCGCTGGTAGGCTCGACAATTACCCCGCCGGCCTGCAGTTCTCCACTTTCTTCAGCTCTGCGGATCATATTAAAGGCAATCCGGTCCTTAACACTTTTGCCGGGGTTGGAGGACTCCAGCTTTAAGTAAATTTCTGGAGCCAGCTGGCTGCCCAGCCTCTGTAGTTGATAATGGGGGGTGTTGCCGATCAGGTCTTCAACTCTACGAGCTATTTTCATAGTATCTCCCTGCCTCCTGCAATAAAATATTTTTAGATTAGAATTGTGATTTTTTAGCGAATCATTGAATTTAGTTTAATTAACCCTGGAAATCAATCTATTAATATGCATTTTAAACTATATATTTGAAAATTCTCTTTAATAGTAGTTTGCCCTGAAAATCTGTCAGCAAGGTATCAGATATTAATTATGTAATCTTTAGCAGGACAGCTTTGAAAGCATAAAGCACAGTAATTAACTATGCTTTGTTACCATTATAAAGGGTTCAGGGATTTTGTCAAGCTGAGAAACTGAAAAGCTAACACTGAGCTATAAATCCAATTTAATTTTATCCAGCATAAGTCAGGACTGTTTTAAGCCTGCTGTGCTAGACCAGGGTGATGTCATAAGATTTAATTTTGAGGTAATTCAGGAACTCAATAAATTTTTTTATTTCTTTTTTATTTTTATTGAGAAAATAATAGGGGGAGGGAGAATCAACCCGTATGCTAATAATTCCCGGCATTTTTAGTTTATTTAAATGCCGGGAAATGGTGGAGCCGTTATTCTGGATTTTATCGGCCAGAGCCTTAGCGATCATTTTCTGGTGGGTGGCCAGCAGAAGGTAGATGAGTCAACAATAAGCTTATAATTCTGCCAGTTTGTTTACCAGGTTGGAACGGGTAATAATTCCCAGCAGTTGTCCCTTTTCATCCACCACCGGGACTCTGTCGACTTTTCTTTTTTTCATTATCCTGGCGACTTCCTGTCCTGGAGTATCCTGCTGTACGGTATAGACCTTTCTGGACATCTGACTTCTTACCCTGACGCTGGTTATTAGTTCAAAGCCCTCTTTTAGATTGGCAATATCTTTGGTATCGGTATGAGGTGAAATCCAGCCTGAAGTGTCCAGCAGAGAGACCACATGGCTTTGTCCTGAAAAATCGATAATATCTCTTTCGGTAATAATCCCGATCAGTTCGTTATTTTCATTTACCACTGGAGCACCGCTGATGCTGTGTCTGGCAAAGAGCTGGATTACCTCCTTGAGGGTATCATCGGGATGGACGCTGATGGCAGGGCTGGTCATAATTTCGCTGGCGGTGAATTTCATGATAGTTACCTCCCTGGTATTTTTTTATTTTTCCCTGGCCTTTAAAAGCCTGGGATTTATTTAAGATCCGGAAGTTAGTGTTAATTAAATTATATGCGACAGCCCGGTAATAATCAATATATTTGGAATAAAATTATGAAAGTTTATGGCGACTGGACCGTGAGTAAGCAATTGTCGGTGCCAAAGAAACGGTGCCAAAGAATATGCCGAAAAATTTTACATAAAAATTTAGATGTGATAATATCTCAGAGAAAGGATGATAGCATGAGGTTAATTATTACCGATAACTACAAAAAACTAAGCCGGAGAACTGCCCGGCATGTGGCGGGTCAAATTGAATTAAAGCCGGACTGTAATCTGGGGCTTCCTACCGGCAGCACTCCTCTGGGAATGTATGATGTGCTGGTGAAACTTCATCAGGAGGAGGGACTCAGCCTCGCAGAGGTTTCAACCTTTAATTTAGATGAATACCGGGGGCTGGACCGGAATCACCCCCGGAGTTTTTATAATTATATGGCAGAAAACTTTTTCCAGCATGTCGATATCAAAGAGGAAAATATCAATTTTTTGGATGGCACTGCTGGAGATATAGAGCAGGAATGCCAACGTTTTGAAAACAAGATAGCTACCTCCGGAGGAATAGATTTGATGGTGCTGGGGATTGGTCGTAACGGTCATATCGGTTTTAATGAGCCGGGTAAAGAGCTTAAGAGCAACTCTCATCTGGCTGAACTGGCTGAAGAAACCATCAAGGCCAATCAACGTTTTTTCCAGGAGGAAGAAGAGGTTCCTGCTCAGGCGCTGACCATGGGCATGGGCACAATTTTAAAATCCGACCGCATCCTGCTGCTGGCCAGTGGGCGCTCCAAGGCCTGGGCAGTGAAGGAACTTATGAAAAATAGGATAACCCCCGAATTTCCAGCCTCCTTTCTGAGGGTTCATCCCTGGGTAACCCTGATTATTGATCAGGAGGCAGCTGATAAAATTTAGCACCATAGATTTATTCCGGGAGCAAGAGGGCTGCAGTAATACAAACCGGGATATTTTTCGGGCATTAATAATATTTCTGGAATTTAACAATAATAATTATCAAAAACCCCAGAGCCAGCAGAGGAATTTTATTTTTTATCTAGAAGTTAATGTAATAACAGAAAAATTTTGCAGCAGGACTAATCTCTTTGAGGAGAGTGATCTGATGAAAGAACTTAAGGATGTTATGCTGGCCAGAGAAGCGCAGTCAGAGATTGTGATAGGCAATTCCGCTCTGGTGCGGGCCATGGTGGAGGCCGGAACCAGGGTTGTTGCGGCCTATCCCGGTTCCCCCACCCCCGAGATAGCCGAGGCTATCAAGGCCATTCCCCGGAAGGAAAGACCCTTTTACTTCGAGTTTTCCACCAACGAAAAGGTAGCTACCGAGCTGGCCTTCGGAGCCTCTATCAACGGCCATCTTTCCACAGTTTTCTTCAAGAGTGTGGGTTTGAATGTGGCAGCCGACAGTTTTGTGCAGTTAAGTCTGATGGAGCTTACCGGTGGAATGGTGGTTGTCATCGGTGACGATCCCGGAGCCAATTCTTCCCAGAATGAGCAGGATAACCGGCACTACTCCCAGCTTTCCTATATTCCGATGCTGGAGCCGGCTACTCCTCAGGAGGTCTACCGGATGTATCTTGAAGCCGTTGCTATTTCCCGCCGGGAGAAAATGCCGATTATCCTGCGGCTGACTACCCATGTCTGTCATGCCAAGGAGAGGGTCTCTTTTGGCGGCTGGAAACCCCTGGAGTTTGATGATAAGCCTCGTTTCTCCAGTGAAAACGGCCCCTATGTTCCCATTACCAGAGAGGTTTTTCCCATGAAACGCCGGGCTCTCAATAAATGGGAAAAAGTGAGAGAGTATGCCAGCAGCTCTGATCTCAACCGGATTGAAGATAATAATAATAAAAAGAGGGGCATTATCACCACCGGGGTGCCCTATCTCTCGCTGCAGGATGTGTTGCAGGACCTTGATGATGATCGTCAGAACAAACCCGACATTTTAAAACTGGGGCTGGTTCAACCACTGGATAAAAAGTTGATTTTGTCTTTTCTCAAGGAGCATCAGGAAGTTAAAATCCTGGAAGAACTGGATGATGTGCTGGAGCTGCAGATTAAAAGCCTGGCTTTCGATGAGAAAATCGAAACCAGAATCCTGGGCAAACAGGGTATTGAAGACTGGATGGGGGAATATACCCCTGACAAGGTTGCCCGGGTTTTAAGGAGATGCTGGCCTGATCTGTTGCCGAAGGAGGAGACTGAAGAGCGCTCCCTGCCAATTTCACCCCGACCGCCCCAGATGTGTCCGGGCTGCGGCCACCGCTCGGCCTTTCACCCCATCAAAAAGGCGCTGGATAAACATGATATAACGGTAGCTGATATTGGCTGTCATACTCTGGGATTTCTTCCTCCCTATGAAATGGGGGAGGTTCTGCTTTCGATGGGTCACTCTACCAACACCGGAGCCGGCCTGTCTCTCTTCAACGATGAGAGAAAGGTGGTAGCCTTTCTGGGTGATTCCACCATGTTTCATGCCGGGCTGCCCGGGATTGTTAATGCCGTCTTTAACGATCACAATCTGACTCTGATTTTGATGGAGAACGGCACCACTGCCATGACCGGTCATCAGGATCACCCGGCTTCCGGGCAGAACTTCAATCAGAAGGTCGAAGCCATCCCGGTCCGCCAGGTACTGGAAGGTTTGGGCGTAAAAGAAATTTACGAAACCGACACCTATGCCCAGGACCGGCTGCAGGAAATGGTCGAACAGGCTGTTTCCAGCTCTGGTTTTAATGCCGTTATAGCCAGGCATCCCTGTATGCTGAAGTTTACCCGGGAGCAGCGGCGTCAGGGCTCCTATAAAGACAAGAAGGTCAAAATTGATCAGGAAGAATGTGTTCAGATACATGAATGTGTCAGTGATTTTGCCTGTCCCACTTTTCAGCTGGAGGAAGATGGGACGGTCTGGGTGCAGGATGATCTCTGCATCGGGGATGGTTCCTGTCTGCAGACCTGTCCGACCCGGGCCATAGTTTTTGCCGAGCAGGGAGGTGGCGGTGATGAGTAGAACTCAAACGATCAGAAATAACAAACTCGATCTCTATCTGATTGGAGTTGGCGGTCAGGGGATTGGCATGTTAAGTGAAATTCTCATCCGGGCAGCTGATTATGCTGGCTATCCGGTACGGGGGGTGGATACCCATGGACTGGCCCAGCGGGGCGGCATGGTAGTCTCCAATCTCCGGCTGGGACCGAAGACTTTTACCCCGCTGATCAGGGAGCAGCAGGCCGATATGGTAATTGCCCTGGAGAGAAACGAAGCTCTGAGAGGCATGATTACCCACCTGAAGCGGGGTGGTGAGCTGGTCTATTATGATACTTCCTGGCAGACTCTGGCAGCCAGACTGGGGCAGGAGGAGGATATCACGGCTGACAGAATTGTTGCCGAGGCTGATAAGCTGGATGTTTCAGTGGAGCGGGTTTTTAAAGAGGATCTGGAAGATGCCAGAATGCAGAACATGGTGTTGATTGGACATCTGGCCGATAAGGAAAGGATACCCGGAACTAAACCCGAAGATTATCGTCAGGCCATAAATGATCTGATGCGGGGCTCGATGCTGGAAGCAAATATGATGCTATTTGACTCTCTAGTAAATCAGGGTTAAAAAAAAGAGCTGTCACTTTGCTCAGGGGCAGACAGTTCATCTCCTTTTACTCTGTTTTATAAGGAGAGTCCGGAATGGAAAATTTGAACCGATGGAGTTTAATACTGCTTTTTAGCGCCAATTCTTTGCTCTTTTTCTTTCAGGGATACAGTTTCAGTCGAGCCAACCAGTTATTTGTGATTGTTACCATCAGCGGAGTGCTAACTAAAATTCTGGTAGCCTGGTCGGCTGAAAGATTTGGCAGCAAAAGAATGCTGGCTCTTTTTTATCTTATCAGTCTGGTGATCTTTTTCTATTTTACCAGCGAATTTGATCACGGCGGGGTGATTATTTCTCTGGTGCTGCTGGAGGTTGTTTTCCGGAGTCACAATACCATTATCAATTCCTATGTTTTAAAGATGATCCCAAAAGCCTCCCGGGGCAGTGGCTTTGGGCTTTTTTCCACCCTTTATACCACAATTTACAGTCTAGGGGCGGTTTTTAGCGGCACCATAGCTGATCGGACTTCGCTGGTGACGGGAATGCGGTTTGCAGTGATCGGGATAGTAATTGCAGCGCTGCTTCTGCTGGATTATAATAAAATGACGGCAATCACCGAATAAAAACAGTTCTTTATTGCTGCTCCATCAGGAATTCCGGTAGGCTATTAAAAAGTTATCCACAGGCAGTTGTGAATAACAGCTAAAGCAAAAGCCAGAGGGAAATTGCTGCTAAATTTAAATAATTATCAATAGGATAACAGAAATATCCAAAATATAATAAAAAAGCAAATCCCCGATAAAGCTTGATGTGTCGGGGATTTATCTGCTTATAAATATAATGATTCAAAATTCGACAGGAGTTTTTCCGGAGAGATAGGGCTGCGAACTGCTGCCCAATCAGCTGTTCAGTTATCAACAGCTTATCCACTCCCTGTGGATAAGTAGGGCGGCAGTTCTTTAAGGCCTGGGGACTTTTAGAGTATACTTAAATCAGCCCAAAAATTTACCGGGTGAAAAGAGGTTCAGTTTTAGCCGGTAAAAATATAAAGAGTCAGTTTTAAATTTTTATCTGATATTCTAGAAGTTTTTCTCTTAAATCTGTTTCAGCGGTATAGTGAACTGTTTGAAAACCAAACTTTTCGGCTGCTGTTAGATTTTCCTGGCAGTCATCAATAAAAAGGGAAAGAGAGGGCTCAAGATCAGTTTTTGCTATCAGCGCCCGATAAATACCGGGCTCCGGCTTGATATATCCAGTTTCCCCGGAAATGACACCCTCCTCAAAAATTTTCAGATAGGGAAAGATTTCCTGAGTTTCTTTAAAACCCTCCCGGGGAAAGTTGGAAAGATAATAGAGATGGTAATCACTTTCTTTAAGCTTCTCTAAAAGGCTGGCGTTTTCGGGAACAGGTTCTAAAAATTCCGGCCAATTCCGGATAGATTCAGCAATGATATCCTCTAATTCGGGATATCTCTGGCCAAGTTCGGTTACCAGTTCCTCCCTGGTGACCAGGCCCCGATCCAGTTTAAGCCAGTCCTGAGAACCGAAGGTTTTGGTGTAGACATCTTTGGCCAGAATTTTATCCTGGAGAGCCTTTTCCAGATTTTTTAGGGGTTTATATTTAATTAAAACCTGCCCTACATCAAAGATAATATTTTTAATACTTGCTGTCATTTTTTATGCCTCCTGAAGCAGATTTTCTCCGGCAGTTAAATTTCTCGCCGGGCAGTATAGAGGGCGATAATATTTTCCAGGGGGGTATCGGACTGCAGATGATGAGCCGGGGCGCAGATATAGCCACCTCCAGAACCTAGAATTCGGCAGCGGGACTCTGCTTCCTGCTGAACTTCCCGGGTGCTGCCCCGGGGCATGGTCTGCTGCAGGTCAATACCACCATGAAAGGCCAGCCTGCTGCCAAAACTTTCTTTAATTTTTTTCATATCCATCCCGCTGGCCCGGGGCTGGAGGGGGTTTAAAATATCAATTTCCATTTCAGAGATCAGAGCGGGGATCAGAGGATAGATTGCTCCGCAGGAGTGGTACATAATTTTTACGGGATACTGCTTGATAAATTTATTCAACTTACGGTGGCGGGGTAGAATATATTTCTGCCACATAGCCTGGGACATCAAAAGATTATTCTGCATTCCGATATCATCGTAGGTATAGATGATATCAATCCTGTCAGCAGCAACCTTCAGGGCCCTGCCGGCCAGAGCCAGAAATAATTCGGTGAAACGATCCATAATGGCACAGGGTATTTCCGGCTTTTCAATCAGACCGATCAAAAAATTTTCCAGACCATAAAGCCCCCAGGAGAGCTCAAAGATGCCACCCAGCTCAACCCTGATGTGATAGCGGGTTTTCCGGTTAATATTTGCAATTTTTTCCGGCAGCCGGGAATAATCCCAGTGCTCGGGTCTTGGCCAGCCCGGCCAGTTTCTGATATCTCCAGAAGTTTCTGCCTCTGCCAGAGGGAAGCGGGCGTACTCCTGATAGGCCCCTCCCCAGGAGTGTTCAACCTCACGGCGGTGGGTGCCCCAGCGATCAATGTAGCTGCCATCGGGATTTTTTCTGGGAGCAGGACCGGTATAATCTGCTGTAACTCTGCGGCAGTCGCTGCCCAGCAGCTCTTCTACCTCCAGGACATTTTTAACGCCCAGGTACTGTTTCAGGCTGTCATATACTTCGGGAACGGCCCAGAAATCAAAGGGGACCCGGTCCGGTTTTTCTCCTGCCAGACTGGAGCTTACTCTCTTCCAGGAAGTGACCGATTCCCGCCAGGTCTGTCCGTAATGATTTCTAAGAAATTCCCGGCGCTGCCGGGGAGTTGACAGATCCATTGTTTTTGCTCCTTCTGCTGGGGATTGTAAAAATCACTTTTGCTGTTTTTTCTTAGCTTCAGCTTCTTCATTTAAAATAACATCCAGAGACTCAAATTCATTTTCCCAGAGATCAAAGTAGATCAGGTTATGATTGATTCTGTCATGGGCCCTGCTGAGATATTTCAGAGCTTCATTGCTCTGCAGGGTAGCAACCAGCAGGGGGACAGTATTTAAAATGCCGTCCTGACAAGGTGAGAAGGCCTCGCTGCCGCTGGTGAAATCGAACCAATTTTCGATTGACTCTCCCGAGTCAGCTGCCACGAATTTGACCATGCCCACCGAAGCTGCTACCCCACCATAGATCCAGGGTATACCGATATTTTTTGCGGTGGAGTCTATGGCGCGGCGGGCTTCTGGGTTATCACTGCAGTCCAGAATCAGATCGACATCATCAGCCAGCTTCGGCCCGTTTTCTGCCGATAATTTTTCATCAAATATCTCTATTTCTACCTCAGAATTAACCTGGCTGAGGAAATCCCGGGCGGCATGAACCTTGAGAGTGGAAAACTCAGCATCTTTTTCGGTAAAAAGCAGCTGGCGGTGGAGATTGGCCAACTCGACCTGGTCATCATCGGCGATTTTAAGATAACCGACTCCGGCCCGGGTTAATATCTGCGAACTGACGCTGCCCAGCGCTCCGCAACCCACCAGCAGCACCCGGCCTTCCTGCAGTTTTTTCTGTCCTTCCGGTCCCAGGCCCTGAAATAGTTCCTGAGCTAAATAACGGCTGCTAACCATGAATAGTCCCTCCTTTTTTCTGCTGCAAATAACAGAGAACCCTTTTCCTCTAAATATTAAATTCTTTAACTATGAGATTAATCCTCCATTCATTTTAAAAAATAGAGAAATTTCGCTGAGAATATTTGACAATTAGTTTTAATCTAACTATAATAGAAATGAAGGCAATTTTTTAAAAATTCTATATGCAAACGTTTGAGCAGAAGCAGGTTCTGCAAATCCTCTCTCAACCTGTCTCCTCTTTCAGTGATAGGCACAGTTAGCAAATAATCCAATTAAGAGAAGAGCTCAGCTAAATTTAGCTCGCTGGTTAAAAAAGAATTTGACAGAATCGGGATGATAAAAAATGGATCAGGTGACAATAAAAGATGTAGCCCGGGAAGCTGAAGTTTCTCCTTCAACGGTGTCACGGGTTATCAGCGATAGTTCTCAAATCAGCTGCGAAACCAAAGAGAAAGTTAGAACTGTAATGGACAGACTGGGATATCATCCCAATGCTATTGCTCGCAGTCTGGTCAATCAGCGCTGCAATTCGATCGGTCTGGTAATGTCTCGGCCCACCGACCGAGCTCTGGCCAATCCCTTTTTTACCGATATGATTCAGGGCATTGCTGCCTCCACCCAGCAGGAAAATTTCAGTCTAATGCTAACTTCTGCAGACAGTTATGAATCGGAGACGAGAGAGGCTCTAAATCTGGTAAAGAAGAGACAGGTTGAAGGCTTGATTTTAATGGCTTCCCGAATTAGCGGCGATCTGATCAATACCCTGGTTAGAGAAAATTATCCCTTTGTGCTGGTGGGTCGCAGCCGGGAGCATTCCGACATTCCAAGAGTCGATAATAACAATATTAGAGCCGTGAAGGATGCTATGATAAAGCTGATAGCAAAGGGGTACAGCAATATCGCCTTTCTTTCAGGGCCGAAAGATTTTGTGGTCTGTCAGGATCGACTGCAGGGTTATCGAGAAGCGCTAGTTGAGGCCGGCCTGGCTTACAGGCCGGAACTTGTCAGCTACGCGGAATTTTCCTATGAAGCAGGGCTTAAGGAAGCTCATGATTTATTCATCAGAAGCCGGCGACAGATTGATCTGGTATTTTGTGCCGATGATTTGCTGGCTCTGGGAGCCCTGAGGGCAGTTGAAACCCGGGGCTTGAAGGTGCCCGAGGATATTGGAGTTATTGGATTTAATGATACCCCGGCAGCTTCCCTGGTAAATCCCGGTCTGACGACAGTTAGAATTCCGATCAAAGAAATGGGGAAGAGAGCTGCCCAGATGCTGATTAGTGTCATTGAGGATCATAATTATCAGGGAGAGGAGGTTATCATACCGACAGAAATTATCTGGAGGAATTCAGTCAGGGATGATCAATTGTGAAATTAACCGTTTTTTCTGCAGTGAGGTTTTAAAAATTAAAATCCTGGAAGAAAAGAATCTTTGTTTTAAATTGTTAACAGCATAATAATTTTAGTAACAAAGTATAATAATTCATAAAATTAATCAGGAGGGGAAATTAATGAAAAAATTACTGGCAGTATTTGTTGCGGTAGCCCTTGTTTTTGGTCTAACCGCCCCGGCATTAGCTTCGACACCGGGTGAAATCTTAATCTGGGCTGATGACAACCGGATTGAGGTGCTCGATGAACTGGTGCATGAATTCGAAGAGGAATTTGGTGTTCCGGTTACCCTGGTGGAAAAAGCCTTTGGCGATATTCTCGATGACCTGGCGGTGGAAGCACCGGCTGGCGAGGGGCCTGATATTTTCATCGGTGCCCATGACTGGCTGGGAGAACTGATTGAAAACGGCCTGGTTGAGCCCCTGGATGTTCCCGGAGTATTCTACGATGATTTTGAAGAGGTTGCCCTCGATGCTTTTACCTACGAGGAAGACCTCTATGGTGTTCCCTATACCCTGGAGTCAATTGCTCTGATTTATAACCGCGACCTGGTACCAGAACCCCCGGAAACCTTTGAAGAATTTGCTGCCCTGGTTAGAGAAATATCTGCCGAAGACGACAAATACGGCTTTACCATGCCTCAGCCCGACCCCTATCACACCTATCCCTTCATTACAGCTCTAGGCGGTTATGTCTTCCATTATGATGCAGAAGAGGGAGTTTATGACCCAACTGATATAGGCTTAAATAATGAAGGCGCTGTTGAAGGACTGGAGATGCTCAATGAACTCTATGCCGAGGGTACTGTTCCCTATGCTGACTACGATACCATGGCAGGCCTTTTAACCACCGGAGATCTGGCCATGACGGTGGGTGGACCCTGGCTGCAGCCGGCACTGGATGAAGCCGGTATTGATTATGGTATTGCTCCCATTCCGACCATGAAAGGGGAAAATCCCAGGCCCTTTGTTGGTGTCCATGGTTTTATGATTAGCTCTTTTAGTGAAAATAGAGTGCTGGCTCAGGCCCTTCTGACCGAACTGGTTGCCACCGAGGATACTATGTACCGGATCTATCAGGCTGAGCCCCGTCCTCCGGTTCACAAGGCAGCTGCTGAGCTGGTTGCTGATGATGAGATAACCCAGGGTTTTCTGGCCAGCGGTGCGGAAGGTACCCCGATGCCAGATATTCCTGAAATGTCTGCTGTCTGGGGCGCCTGGGAGGATGCTCTTTCCCTCATTTTTACCCAGGAACAGGGAGTTCAGGCTGCCATGGATGACGCTGTTGAGCAGATTAAAGCAGCTTTAGAATAATTAGGACTCACAAAGACATTGCGGGTTTTTAATTCAGGATTAGTTTAGGATTAAGATTAATACTCTGATTAAACAACAACAGGTTAAGTAACTGCTGGATAAAAGCCGGCGTTCTTCCCTGAAGAGCGCCGGCTAAAACCTTATTTTTTTGGCAGAGATTATCCGGACCGGTAT
>SLJX01000153.1 GCA_007134885.1 Halanaerobiaceae bacterium | reverse complement strand
GCCCTATGTTTTACTGGAAGATGTTTCTATAACAGGCGGATAATTATTTCGAATTTTAAACGAATAAACTAAACATAAAGCTGTAATTACTATGATATCAACAATTTTCGGTTATCTGAAATAAAAGAAAATTACAATATATCTTGAATTTTTATTGTTATTCTGTTATAATTAATTGTAGCATAAAAAAATTCAGAAGAGAGAAGGAGGAATTTTACATGAAAAAAGTTTCAATTTTTTTAGCTCTATTTCTAGGAGTGGCTCTGCTTTTTAGCGGACCGGCAGCAGCTGACCAGTTTATCTCAATCGCTACTGGTGGAACCGGGGGAGTCTATTATCCTGTTGGAGGGGGAATGGCAGAACTGATTAACCAGCATGTAGAAGGTGTTAATGCCACAGCTGAGGTAACTGGAGCTTCCACTGAAAATGTTCGTTTACTCCAGGCTGGAGAAGTAGAACTGGGTTTAGTTCAAAATGATATCACCTTTTACGCCAAAACTGGCACAGAGATGTTTGAAGATGAAGAGCTGGGCAATCTTCGGGGAGTAGCTGTTCTCTATCCAGAAATTATTCAGATTGTTACCCTGGAAGGTTCAGGAATTGATTCCGTTTACGATTTTGCAGACAAAACAATCGCTGTAGGTGCACCGGGCAGCGGGACTGAAGCCAATGCCCGTCAGATAATTGAAGCACACGGCTTAACCTATGACGACATGACTGTTGATTATCTTTCCTTTGCTGAAGCTGTAGATCAGCTGAGAGACGGTCATGTAGATGCTGCTTTCCTGACAGCCGGTATACCTACTGGTGCTCTGATGGATCTGGCCGCCACTCATGATCCCAAAATTCTCAGTATTGATGAAGATGTGGCAGCACAAATAATGGAAGATTTTCCTTTCTATACAGAGGCAGTCATACCGGGAGGCACCTATGACGGCCTGGATGAAGATGTCAATACAGTTACTGTACTGGCAATGATTGTTACCAGTGCTGCCCTTGATTCCGATACCGTATATAATATGACGGCAGCAATCTTTGATAATCTGGATTATCTCTATGAAATTCATGAGCGAGCCAGAGATATTACTGTGGAAGCAGCACAGGATGGCATGCCAATTGAACTTCATCGAGGTGCTGCCCGTTACTTTGACCAGTAATATTTAGTATTTAATAGAAATTAGATACAGGAGAAAATATTTACTATAATCCGGCATGGAGCCGGCATCTGCAGGCTCCATGCTTTAATTTTATTGTGGGGGGATAGAATGGAATCAAATTCTAACGAAAGAAAAACTTCCACTCAGGCAGAGAAATCCCGGGAAGTGGCCCAAGAAGTTGAGGACAAGGTACTTAGAAAGAGAAAATTAAAAGGATTCTGGGCTGTAGTAGCTACCCTGATTGCAATTGGGGTTTCACTATTTCATTTTTATACCAGCGGTTTTGGCCTGCTGATCTCCTTTGAACAGCGTTCTCTCCATCTGGCAATGCTTATGGCATTAGCTTTTATTATGTATCCTATGTACAGCGGCCATAAAAATAAAGTTCCGGTAGTTGATATTTTTTTAATTGGTTTGAGTCTGATCAGTACTTTGTATATGTTTTTCAATCACCATGAAATGGCTTTACGCGCTGGAATCCCCGAAAGATTGGATCTCATCATGGGGGGATTGGCTATTTTACTGGTCCTGGAAGCCACCAGAAGATCGATTGGGGCCCCCCTGCCGGTGATCTCATTAATATTTCTTATCTATGCTTTTGTTGGCCCCCATTTGCCAGGCCCTCTGGCTCATCGGGGATTTTCCCTGAGAAGATTAATATCTCATCTCTATATGACGACTGAGGGCATCTTTGGTATTCCCATAGGTGTTTCGGCCACCTTTGTTTTTATGTTTGTGCTCTTTGGATCGGTTCTGGAGCAGAGTGGAATTGGTAATTATTTGATAAAAACAGTATTTTCCGGTCTGGGCCATCAGCGGGGAGGGCCGGCCAAAGCGGCCGTTGTTACCAGTGGATTAATGGGCATGATCTCCGGCAGCTCAATTGCCAATACAGTAACCACAGGTTCATTCACAATTCCTATTATGAAGGAGATGGGCTTTGAAGCTGATGTTGCCGGAGGAGTTGAGGTAGCTGCCTCCACCAACGGGCAGTTTTTACCCCCCATAATGGGAGCGGCAGCCTTTATTATGATTGAGTTTACCGGAATTCCCTATTATCTAATAATTCAGGCTGCTTTAATTCCGGCAGTTTTAAGCTACGTAGCCATTTTTGGCATTGTCCATATTCAGGCCTTAAAGACGGGCTTAAAGGGGATGAATAAGGAGGATCTGGATCCTTTTTTTCCCACTCTTCTCCGGGGGATATATTTTTTAATACCGGTGATTGTGCTAATTTATATGCTGGTTGTTATCAGGTTAACCCCGCTGGCTTCAGCCTATTATGGCATTATGGCAGCAATAATTGTTAGTCTGGCAGCCAAGCTTTATATCTTTGGCTGGTGTAAAAAAAAGGGTTTCTCAAAAGGAGAAGTTCAGGAAAAGGATCTGCCGATTGACCCTACACAGGAGAGTCAGGAAGGACTTTTCAGCAGCCTGGAAGTGGTAAAGGCATTTTTTAAAGAGCTGCTGTCTGCTTTTGAGGATGGAGCAAAGAATATGATCGGGATAGCTTCTGCCTGTGCCTGTGCTGGAATTATCATCGGGGTGGTTACTTTAACCGGTTTGGGCTTAAGAATGTCAAGCCTGATTATAACTTTCGCCGGAGGCAGCATATTTCTTACCCTGGTTTTTACCATGTTTGCCTCTCTAATTCTGGGACTGGGTCTGCCCACCACGGCTAAATATATAATTGTAGCAACTCTGATTGCTCCTGCCCTTACCAGGCTGGGAATACCTGTGATTGCCGCTCATTTATTCATTCTCTATTTTGGTGTGCTGGCCGATGACACTCCCCCGGTGGGGCTGGCAGCCTATGCAGCGGCCGGGGTGGCCAAGGGTGATCCAATTAGAACCGGCATTCTGGGTTTTAAATTTGATCTGGCTGCCTTTATACTGCCCTTTATTTTTGTCTATTCTCCCATGATGCTGATGATAGATGTATCCTGGTATCAGCTGCTCTGGTTGATAATAACAGCCTTTATTGGCATGTATGCCTGGTCTGCTGGTATTCAAAATTTCTTTTTCACCAGAACTGCCTGGTGGGAGAGGCTGGGCCTGCTGGTTTTTGCTGTACTCTCCACCACACCGACCTTGACCTATGATCTCATAGGCCTGGCAGGCATTATAGCTATATATACTCTGCAGCGCAGGAAGGCAGAGCTGCCCTTTCTACCTCTCTTTATCCAGGATAGACTGGCTTCATAACTAAACAGGTTTATTATCTAAGCGAAACAGCCGGGTAAGATTATTTTTAATTATCATTCATTTATGTTTGTTTATCGTCATTCTTTCTGAAACGATAGATAACATGTCCTGCTGCAGGCACTGTTAGTGTTACCGCGGTATTGTTATCAGGAGCGTCATGAACTTCGACTTCTGCTGCTGTCTGACTGTTATCGGAGGAATAGAGACGATAAAAAATGTCGCCGGATTTATGAAGGTCGCTGTCAACCATTGCTTTGATTTTCAGTGGTTCATTTTGACTGCTGTTAACAGCCAGCAGATATTCCTGCTGGCTGAAAATTCTGGACCAAGCGGTAACCCCTTGATATTCCTCATCTGGCCCGGTTTCAGGATAGTGATAATTTTCGTCACCACAGGATATTTCTCTTAGATACTGCCGACCGGCCTGCAGGGGAAGATGTTCCTGGCGGATTTCAGCCAGCCTTGATAGGCAGAGATAAACAGGATGTTCGGCATTGAAAAAATGTCTTTTTCGGGAACGGAAGGCTCCGAATTCTCCATCGAACATGGTTTCTCTCACATATTTGTCTGAGTCACCACTGCCATCAAAACTCTGTTCGGTGCCATAATAAAGGCAGGGTATTCCGGGAGTAAAAAGATTGATAAAAATGGCATTGGACAGCAGGGAAGCTTTTTCTTTATCAGCGGCAAAACGGGATTTGTTCTTTTGCTGAACAATCATATCATGGTCATCAAACATGGTGATGACATTATTCTGATACCATTTGCACTTTTCGTGGTTTTCATTATCCAGATCATGGTTTTTAAAAATATTAAAGTATTCCCGGGGATCCTGATATCCCTTGGCCAGATCTTCCATCAGGCCCGGAATGCGATTTATGCCCAGGGCAGCATCCAGTCCGGTTTTATTCATGAGATCTATGGCAAATTCCATCCCGCCGGTGATTTCACCGATTATTTGGAAGTTCTTTTTGCCAAGTGAGCGGGAAAATTCTTTGATCTCGGTGGCAAAGTATCTGGTGGCTCCTGGCTCCATGTGTTTAACTGTATCCAATCTGAATCCATCGATGTCTGTTTTGGCAATCCAGTACTTATAACACTCAGTCAGACATTTTAAGGCCAGGGAGGGTTTGAAACTGTGAAAGGGGCCCTCTCCGGTGTTTATATTTTTTAAAGAATAAAAATCTCCTTCAACGTATTCAGGATAGGCATCCCAATCAGTAATTTCACCCTTGCAGGTGAAACTTTGTTTTGTAAAAATCTCCTGAGGCCAGATGCCGCCTTCGGGCCAGGCCCTTTCATAATCAGGGTTATCTGGATCCAGAGTGGGTTTTCCTTCTTCATCATGAAATCCTTTAATTTCATAGGGTTTATCTCTATAGGGAGTTTCTTTTTCCTGATAGCTGAAAACATTACCGGAGTGGTTTAATATAATATCCAGGATGATATAAATATCTCGCTCATGAGCTTTTTCAACCAGTTCGATAAGATCATTTTCACTCCCCAGATGAGGATCCACTCTCAGGAAATTTTGAATTCCGTAGCCGTGATAGGTTTCTTCGTAGCAGACCTGTTTGAAAACAGGGTTGAGCCAGAGGGCTGTTACGCCCAGATTTTCCAGGTAATCCAGTTTGCTGATAATTCCCTGAATTGTTCCACCATTCCAGCGATCACCATAATTCTCCCATCGTTGACGGGATTCTTCATCCTGAATGGCATTTTCATAATCAACTTCAGGTTTGTAGGGCTGCTCTTCATTTCCGGTAGCAAATCGATCCACCATTAAAAAATATAAAATCTGTTCTTCCCAGTTATCAGGTGAGGGATAATATTTTTTGTCTCTGATTATTTTATCCAGATTAAAATCTGCTTTTTTCTTCATCTTTAGCACTCCTTCATGCTTTCAGGATGATCTTAATCCAGCTATTATTTTAAAGAATTATAGCATAATTTTTACTAGAGCACAAGATAGAACGGTTTTCTGATTAAAATATAAGTTGCCAGCAGGTTAGGCAGCAGATAGACAGAATTATGATATAATGCTATGCATCTTTTACTAAAATTTTTGATATTAGGAGGAAATAAGCATGGAT
>SLJX01000189.1 GCA_007134885.1 Halanaerobiaceae bacterium | reverse complement strand
TGAGATTATCATTGATTGTCAGATAATTTTCCACTTCTCGAATTTCTGAACCCGCAGTTGTTCTGCGGTAGGCCAGCCTGCCAGCGATTCGCCCGAAAGCTTCATAATTGTAGCCCAATCCCAGGATAAATCCCTCACTTGAGTCATAACCAATCTCCTGAAGAAAGCCGGTATCCTGCAAAATCATATTTTCAGGATCCTCGGGGTCTTCGGTAAATGCCAGGACATAATAGGGCAGCCCAAGAATTTTGCTCTCACCCCAGTAAAAAGCAGCCCCTTCAGCAACCACTCTGTCTTCGGGATAAATCGTCACCTTTTCAGCCCGGATGCTGTAATGGGGTTCAGGAAGCTGGCAGGGGGTGTAAAGTGGTTCCTCCAGACTGATAATGCGGCCATTTTCACTAACTGTGCTGAGCCTGTTTCCGGAAAAAGTTATTTCATCTATTCTGGTTTGCGGCTGAATAAATTCCCCCTCACCGGTCAGGTAATTAAAACTAATTTCCCTGCCGCTAATTTCCTCGCCTTCAGCCAGAACCCGAACCGGATCCCCTCCGGCCAGCACCAGATTTTCCTCTATGTAAACCTTCAACCAGTCTGCTTCAAACCGGTACTCCCGGGCCTTAAACCTGACGTCCTCAACGGCTTCCAGCACCTCATGCTGCCAATCATAACTGATATTGGCCGCTGTCAGTTCATAAAATTTCTCTTTTAGCTCTGCTGTTTCCTTCTGATCCTGTTTATCCCGGGCCCCTGTCGAATCGGCAAATAGCATCATTCCTCCGAAAATAACAGCAGCCAGTGTGCCTATAAAAATACCTGCGACAACCAGCTTCAGTAAGAATTGCAAAAATCTGTCCTTTTTTTCATTGTATTTAGCATATACTGCCATATTTTTTCTCCTTAAATATTAAAAAGCCGCCGGGGGGGAAGCACCGGACAAAGAATTTTCCGGCACATTATACCCGGGCGGCCTAAATTCGGAAAAAAGCTTGAAAAAATTTGGTTAAAATCTTATTTCAAAGCTGGCACTTATGCTGGATTCCTGGTTTTCGGAATCCTCTGTTTCCTGTTCAGAATAACTGTCAATCAGCTGATACCCCAGGGAAAGCGAGCTGAAATCAGAAACATTTAAGTCCAGACCCAGATCCCATTCAGTCTGCAGTCTGTTTTCCAGTTCGTCCAGATCCAGCAGTTTGTAGGAAGCGCTCAAAGTTGCCAGCTCTAAAAAGTCCAGCTCCAGTCCAGAAATAGACTGTCTGCTTTCGGAGAGACTGTCAAACTGATAGCTGGCCCGTAAATTACCCAGAGAATCCCGGTACTCCAGCCCCAGAATAGCATAATCCTGAGAAGATGAATTAAAAATATCTTCCTGGCGGTAATCGGCGGAAAAGCTTAGATTATCAAAAGGTCTGATCGTTATCCCCACCTGTCCGGGATTGGTGGTCAGGCTGGCAGCAGAGTCAGTTAGAACAGCATCATTCTGCTGCAGTTCACTGTCAATAATCCCGGTATCCAGCTGCTGCCCACCTCTATCTTCACTGACAACCTCTGCCTCAGTAAAATCATGTGTTGAGAGCACAGCAAAATCTTCTTCAGCAATTTCTGGATTATCCCCTTCAACTTCAGCAGCAATACTGTCAATATTTAATTGAGAAAGTCTTAATTCCTGTTCTCCATAACCAGCCCGCAGGGTTGCCCAGCGGCCCAGATCAAACTCCAGTGATACCTCGGTTTTAGATTCCCACTGTTCCCCGTAAAGAATTTCCCTGTGATCAGCAGAAAGCTGCAGCCGATTATTAAGAGAAGAGGCGGCTGCCAGATCCTCACTGCTATCAGTACTATCAATGCTATCAGTGCTATCAGTGAGGGAAAAATCAGCTGAAATTGAACCTGTCAGCAGGGTATTCCGGGATATCTCGCGAAATTCCTCTTCCTCAAGCTGCTCCTCACCAAACCTGGAAGCCAGATCAAAGAGCTTATCCTGTCCTTCTTCAGAAAACTCGCGGAAACCAGAATCGGGCAGCCTGAGAGGCTCGGTATCCAGAGCAAAAACCTGATTATAATCCGGTCCGGAGAAACGCTGAATCCAGGATTCATAATTTAAAACAGATTCAGCCCCGACCCCGGCAGGCCAGAAAACAAGCATCAATATTAAAATTGTTATTATTGCTGCAGCTCCCCTAAACCTGCTCATTAACTGACCTCCCTTTCTCTTTCTGCATTATTTCTATTATAATTATGGTTCTCTATCACCTATCTAATTATGATTCTCTACTACATAGTTTTTTAATATGATTATTATGGTTATTATGGTTATGATTATTATTGTTCTTTATTTTTAATTATCATAATTGTTAAATTATGATTAGAATTATTATTTTCTAGAATTATTTATATTATTATATTATGGTTCGCTCACAAAATTACAGTTTCTTCAAATCTCAGGCTAACAATTTAGTCTGATAACAGCTTTAACCCCTGATAACAGCTTTATTTCCGGATTTCTATTTCTATACTTCTACACAGAGAAAAATAGTCCTTTAATTTAATAAAAATAATTCAGGAAAAAACTACATCCTGATGCTCACATTATATCAAACTAGCTGGAATTTTTCCAGTTATATCACCGATTAATTTCCTTTTCTCCAGATTTTTTTCCAAAAAGCCATTGACATTAAATCAACCCTGTGTTATAGTTACTTTCGTTGGGCAAAAAAAATCAAGTACGGTGCCCGATGACAAATTAGGAGGAATAATTTAAATGATTTACACAGGTACAGTAAAATGGTTTAACGATCAAAAAGGTTATGGCTTTATTGAAAGAGAATCTGGAGACGATGTTTTTGTACACTTTTCCGCTATTCAAGAAGACGGTTTCAAAAGCCTGAGCGAAGGTCAGGGCGTAGAATTTGAAATCGTAGAAGCCGACCGCGGCCCTCAGGCCGAAAACGTAGTTGCAGTATAAATAAGTATTTAATTACTTTTATATATAGCAACAGCTAGCATAAGTTAGCAAATAAGTTAGCAAAATTAAAACAAATATCCGAAAAGCCCCTGGTAGCTGCCCGAGCAGTGCCAGGGGTTTTTGCTATTGCAGGCATATATGGTGGTACCGGGCATATATGGTGGTACCGGGTTCCAACCCTTTTTTCGACAATTTTTAATAATAGAGCATTAATAATTGAGCCGTTTTAATAATTGGGCCGTTAATAGCAATAATTTTGATACCAATTTAGTGTTGCAATTTATCGCCAGGTGATTTAACTGTACCAGGATATTTATCTGTAATAGTAGGTGGTTTTACCTGTAAAGCTTATATTATTCTAACTTAAAAATATGCTGTGATCTTTTCATTTATTGTTGTGGCCCAGGGAGACATGAGGGGTATGGGAAGTATGGAGGGACGTGGGGGGTATGGAGGAACGTGGGGAGTATGGAGGGTCGTTGGGGGATTGCTTGAATTTATGTGACAGATAACAGCATTTAACAATCTAATACCCAAATTCAGGGGCATCCGGCTGATAGAAGACCACATTATCCGGAGCTTCTCTGATAAAATTAACACCCAGGCTTAAACCCCTCAATAGCCCCAGGCTGGTATCGATATCCCTTAAACCCCGATAAAAGATTGAAATTAGCCCGGTTATCCTGGGCAGACCATTTTCACCATTCATCTCTTCTCTAATAGCCCAGAGAATCTGTTCCTGGCGCTGAACCCTGTCGAACTCATAATCCTCTTCATCTTCAGGGCCTTCCTCCAGATAGCGCCGGGCAGCTTCCCTGTCCATCTTCCTTGGTCCTCGGGCAGTTTCTACCTCTACTTCCCCATATAAATCAATAACATCGATAAAGTAGCTCAAATTAAGTTTTACATAATCTACCTCCAGATCGGAATTTACCGCTACCGCCAGCTTTTCAGCTTCTTCCCTGCTCAGAATGGTTCTCAGGGGCAGATTATGGATTTCAAAACCATCATCAAGCTCCACCAGAAACATTATGGTGGAAATCTTAGCCTCCTCTTCACCTTCAGCCTGATAAGCCTCATAGAGAAAAAGATCAGCCCTGCCATCAAGCTGATAATAAATCTCATCAGCAATCTCCGCTGACCCTTCTCCCAGCTCCAGATTCAACTGTTCTGCCAGATTGGCTGACTGAAACGAGCTGGCAGACAGCCCGGGAGTCATAAAAATCAGACTGCAGAATAATAAAAGTAAAAGGATATTTTGAGTAATCCTATGGTCAAACATCCACATTATGTTTTTCAGTTTTTCCTTTAAACTCCATGAAATTAGCTTCATGTAAGAAATCACCCTTATTTTAAACTCTCCTCTGATTCTTTATAATTTTACTGGACATTTTACATCTAATATTGCACTGCCTAAAGTCGATATCATCAAAATTTGAAATTTTAATCCCCGTCATATCAGTTATCATCTTAATCAAATTGCCAATAAAATGACTTTTCGCAGCGGAGCCATAATATAAATTATATTTGTGATAATATTTCTTTGATAAAAGATTCAAAAGCACTTAAACTATTTTGCAGTATATCATAAATCTCTGAATCATCTACTTTGTTATACATATGAAAGATCCTGTTACGAAATTTAGTTATAACGATAAATTTTTCTTTACTATCTTCCGAAATAATCCCATTACTGGCAAGAATCTCAAAAGCCTCAGCGTTTGTTTCTGGTTTTCCCAGTCTCTGCAAGGCAATTATCATATTGGCCATGTCAATCATAATTTCAATAGATGTCTGAAGTAGATATTTACAGGCTTCTGTATTTCTAAAATCCTCTTCAAACTCTTCTCTGCTAATTTTCTGTAACTCTTTTAATTTTTTTAAGATTTTCTTCTAGCAGATCAATTTTGAGCAACAGTTTATCTTTATTCTTGTTATTCATCTAAGTATTCCTCCTTCAAGGAGGCTTCATATAATCGATAAAATTTCTCGGCCCTGATCTTTTCATCGTAAGCAAAGGTCAGAACATAATAAACAAAATTATTTACCTTATTCTTATCCTTCTCATAAAGCAGTCTCCCACTTGAGATAATCTCATGCTGAAGCAAAATTGGCACCTTATTTAAATTGACCAGATCAGTATCTTCGTATTTTAGTATGCGGGAAAGTTCCGACATTATCTCCATTTCTCTGAACAGGTAAATTTTTTTATCTCTGGAAAATAAAACTGCAAAATCAACATCACTCATGGGGGTTTCATACTCAGTCTGATGAGAGCCAAATAAATATGCAGCTATCACTTCACCCTGCTCGGCAAAATACTGCTCTATCTCTTCTCTTTTTTCCTGTACGCTGGGCATAAAATCAGCTCCATTAATATTGATATCGCAGTCAGGGTTAACGATTATCACAGCTAATTTCACATAGTTTAACAGGGAAATTTCGTATTTTCAGCATATATCTTTCAGCATATATCTTTCAGCATATATCT
>SLJX01000187.1 GCA_007134885.1 Halanaerobiaceae bacterium | reverse complement strand
TACTGTCAGATCTTCCATGCATTTATGATGGCCGTAGGGACATTCTTCCTCCCAGCAGTTCAGACAAATAAGTTCTTCTTTCCGCAAAATCTTATGGTTTGGGGTATAAGGACCATGAGTTTCAGGATTTGTTGGCCCCATAATAGCTGCAACCTTCGTTCCAGCTGCCGCTGCCAAATGCAGAGGACCGGTATCTCCCCCCAAGAAAACTTCAGTATTTAATAGCAGGCCATAAAGCTCTGGCAAATCAAGTCTACCAGCTGCTATTATTGTTTTGTTGCTGGCCTCAGGTTTAACTTTCCTCAATCTTTTTCTTTCATCTTCAGTCCCACTGATTACAATTTTAACTGGCCAGTCTGCCAGAAGACTGATCAGGCGACGATATTTAACAGCAGGCCAGTTTTTGCTTGGCCAGCTCGTAAAAGGATGAACCACAATAAGGGGAAGATCATCATGCTTATGCAAAAAACTTCTAAGTTCCTGATAAAGATTCCTTTTCCAGCCTTCAGGCAGGGAGAAGCCATAATCAATTTCTAATTGATCAGGAATTTTTTTACCCAAAAGTGAAGCCATCAACCTAAGGTTTGTAAAAATTTTGTGGCTGTTGCTTTTAAAAACCCCGTCAGCTTCAAAATTTCTTCCAGCAGCTTTTTTCTCCCGGATGTAATATTCTTGTTCTCCTCCAGGATTCTCGGTTATCAAGCGATGGTAAAATAGTCTGCTTCCTTCCCTTCCGGATTCAGGTCCATATCGAATCCCGGGCCTACTCAAAAAGGCTGCCAGTGAACTTTTAAAAAGGCCGTGAAAATCCAGGCTGAGGTCGAAATTTTCCTCAGCCAATCGAGAAAAATAAGACTTGATGTCCCGGATAAGCTCCAGTCCCTTTATACGCCTTTCCCCTCTCCAGCGACATTTGGGCAGCACGTGGACCCTATCAATATATTGATCAATCTCCACTAAAGGTGCTGCCAGCGGCTCAACCAGCCAGTGGATTTCATATTCCGGTCTGAGCTTTGCCAGCCAGTTAACCGCAGGCAGGGCATGAATTACATCACCAATGGCGCTGAGACGAACAAACAGAACCTTGCGGCTGGCAGGACCCAGCAGCAGCAAATTTTCAACCAATTCTAGCTGTTCCAAAGCTGATTCTGATTTTTTTACCAGCAGTTCAAGGCCCTGCTTTCCCAGCTGTCTGGATCGTTTCTTTCCTATCAGCAATTCCCGGCATTTTTCCTCAACTTCACTTGTATTTTTCAATGTAATCACGGCCCCGGAATCCTGAAAATCCGGCAGCAGACTTTTGATATTATCCACCTGTGGTCCGGTAATAACCGGTACCTGCTGGGTTAGTGGCTCTAGAAAATTATGACCGCCAACCGCAGAAAGTGTACCACCTAAAAAAACCAGGTTAGCCAGCCGGTAAACTTCTCTAAGTTCTCCCAGGGTATCTAACAAGAAAACAGAGACATTTTTGGAAATCATCGAAGTACCGGAACTTCTTTTTTGAAAGCTAAAACCACTTTGTTTCAGAATTAATTCAATTTCTTCCCGCCTCTCTATATGTCTGGGAGCCAGAATCAGTAAAAGTTCAGGAAAATCAGTCTTAAGGGAATTAAATATTTCCAATAATATCTCTTCTTCTGGAGGATGAGTACTGCCAGCTACTATTACCTTTCTCTGCCCTTCAACCTCAAACAAACTGGAGTTATTGCCTCTCTCGAATTTATCAGAATAATTTTTGTTATTTGCCTCCTCCAGCACTTCAGCCAATTTGATATTTCCAGATAAAAAAACCCGAGAAGAAGGGGCCCCTATTTCTATAATTCTTTTCCGGTCAAGAGAGCTTTGCATATGAAAAGCTTCTACCCTTTGTAGAAAAGGGCTGAAAAAGAAACTAATAAGCTTATATCTATCAAAGCTATCACTACTAATCCTACCATTAACAACAGCTACAGGCACCTTCTGCCGGCAGGATTCTTTTATTAATGCCGGCCAGAGCTCAGTCTCAATTAATAACAGCAGATCAGGTTTAAGTTTTTTTATAAAAATGAAAAGAAATGGTCCCCAGTCAAGTGGTAAATAAGTAATCAAGTCAGCTCGACTCACTTCTTTCCGGGCCAGCTTTCGTCCCTGGGGGGTCATAACAGTTAGCAGAAAAAAATAATTATCATCTCTCTTGCTATACCAGTCGATAACCTGACTGGCTACCCTGACCTCTCCCACCGAGGCAGCCTGCAACCAGATCACTTTTCTGCCCTGAGCTTTTTTAAAATCACGATCAGCAATAAACCCTAATCTATCGGGTATTTCACTGCCCCTCCCCTTGATCAGTAGATATAAAAAATAGGGAAGGACCGCAAAAACTAATACCGGGATCAGTAAAATATTATAAAATAAATATAATAATTTCATATAGTTCACAGCCCTTTTAAACTTGTCTTTTCTTCAGCTTTTAAACTACCTGTCTAATTACCAGACCCGAGCCCGCAGAAGGTCCTGGAAATTGACCATGCCCAGCGGCCTGTTGTTTTCATCAA
Organism: Halanaerobiaceae bacterium; assembly: GCA_007134885.1. Classification (GTDB taxonomy): domain Bacteria; phylum Bacillota; class Halanaerobiia; order Halanaerobiales; family Halarsenatibacteraceae; genus T1SED10-84. Next base: position 16,511 of record SLJX01000187.1, on the reverse strand, counting down.
TAACAGGCAGATGGTTTATTTCTTGTTCTTCCATAAGGTTTAGAGCCTCAGCTGCCAGAAGATCAGGCTTTACTTTGCTGGGATTATCGGTCATTACCTCACTCACTGTTTTTTTGGTAAGATTCCCTTCCTGTTTTCCTGCTGCTCTTCTGATATCTCCGTCAGTTATAATGCCGGTTAATCTGCCCTCATGATCAACAACTGAAGTGGAGCCCATTCTGCTGTCAGTCATAACAAAGAGGGCCTGCTGGATGGTGTCAGCCTGCTTAACTTGAGGATTCTGTTTTCTAATCTCAAGCACATCCTTCACTGTGGTTAATAACTTTCTGCCTAGCGAGCCTCCAGGATGAAAGAGAGCAAAATCTTCTTCAGTCAAACCTTTAAGACTGGTTAAAGCCATTGCCATAGCATCACCCAGAGCCAGGGCAACGGTTGTGCTGGTTGTGGGGGCCAGTCCCAGCGGACAGGCCTCTCCTTCCACCAGAGTATCAAGAACCAGGTCAGCCTGTTCAGCCAGAGAAGATTCTGGACTGGAGGTTATTACAATAAGACCAGCACCAATTCGTTTCACTGCTGGTATCAAACGCATAATCTCTCTGGTTTCACCGCTGGAGGAAACAGCCAGAATTATATCATCTCCAGTAACCATACCCAGATCACCATGAAGCGCTTCTCCAGCATGGACAAAATAGGAAGGAGTTCCTGTGCTGGAAAAAGTGGCAGCAATTTTCCGGGCAATTAAACCTGATTTACCCACGCCGGTCAGCAGCACACGGCCTCTAACCTTTTCAATGGCCTGTAAAGCCCTGAGATATTCTCCATTAATTGCAACTGCCAGTCGGTTTACTGCCCGGGCTTCAACCCTGAGCACCTCCTGAGATCTTTCCAGAGCCTGCTTCAGCTTGTGATCATGCTTCACTTCGGACACCACCCCGGCGCTGAAGTACATCAAACTCTTTAACTTCTCTCAGTAAAACCTCCATTTTATTCAGTGGTACCATGGTTGCACTATCACTGAGCGCCTGCTCTGGGCGGGGATGGGTTTCAATAAAGAGAGCCGAGATACCCAGCGCTGCTGCAGCCCGGGCCAGCGGCCTGACATATTTTTTCTCTCCTCCAGATCTCTCCCCCTGGCCTCCCGGAAGCTGGACACTATGGGTAGCATCAAAAACCACGGGATAACCAGTTTCCTTCATCCGGACCAGCGAGCGCATATCCACCACCAGGTTATTATAACCAAAAGTTACGCCCCTCTCAGTCAGTAAAATTTTGCGATTGCCGGTGGTTTCAATCTTTTCAATCACCTGTTCTATATCCCAGGGTGCCAGAAACTGCCCCTTCTTAACATTAACTACTTTTCCGGTATTGCCTACTGCCACCACCAGATCTGTCTGCCGGGACAGAAAAGCCGGTATCTGGATAACATCAAGCACTTCTCCGGCAGCCTCAGCCTCTTCAGCAGTGTGAACATCCGACAGCACCGGGACTCCAATTTTTTGTTTGACATCCTCTAGAATATGAAGACCGCTATCCAGACCGGGCCCCCGAAAAGAATGGATAGAGGAACGGTTGGCTTTATCATAGGAGGATTTAAAGATATAGGGTATAGCTAGAGATTCTGTGATCTCCTTAAGATGGCTGGCAGTTTGCAGAGCAACTTCCCTGCTTTCTAGTACACAGGGCCCAGCCAGCAATACAAAGGGTTGTTCCGAACTGCCAAAAACAATCTCATCATTTAATCGAATGCTGGTTGCCATTACTAGGCTCCCTGTCTATTCGGGAGCTTTCCCCCTTCCTTATCCTTAAAATTTCTTTATCAGATCTTTAAACCTTAACAGCAGATCAGGATTACTCGCCTTTCTCTTTTTGAAAAATTATCTCTTCAACTGCAGCAATATCTTCCGGCCGATCAACTCCCGGACCATGATGCCGGCAGATGCCAACTCCAATTTTATAGCCATTTTCCAGTGCTCTGAGCTGTTCAAGAGATTCACGCTTCTCCAGTGGAGTTGGCTGAAGTCCAGAAAAGGTCAGAAGAAATTCTCTCTGATAAACATAGAGGCCGATATGCTGGAGAAATTCAGGCTGCTTGCCGGAACCGGATTCCCGCTGACAGTTATTGCTCCGAGTGGCAGGTATTGCTGCCCGGGAAAAATAAAGGGCCCGGTTCTGCTGATCCAGCACCACCTTAACCCGGTCAGGATCTCTGGCAATTTTAGGGCCGGCAGGGGCTGCCAGGGTGGCCATTTTGATTTCTTTATCCTGTTGCAATATTGTGACAGCCTGAGCAATCATTTCCGGTTTAATCAGAGGCTCATCGCCCTGAACATTTACAATAATATCAGCTTCTACCCCTGCAGCTGCTTCCGCCAGACGATCGGTGCCGCTGCTGTGACTGCTGGAGGTCATAACCGCCTCTCCCCCATATTCTTCAACTGCTCTGACAATTCTGAGATCATCGGTTGCTACTATGGTAAAATCCACAATTTCAGTCAAACTCACCTGCTGATAAACCCTTACAATCATAGGATAGCCGGCAATTGTAGCCAGAGGTTTTCCGGGAAAACGGGTTGAAGCATAGCGGGCAGGTATGATGGCAGCAATCTGCAAAGCTATTCACCTCTTTTCCGGGACAAAGCCTGCTCCAGCCGGGATTCAAAGCTTTCTACCTCAGGAAAGAAACTGGAAAACTCCATTTTAATTTCCAGCCGCAGAGGATCAATATTCTTGATCTTAAGAAAATCAATCATTTGCTGATTGAATTTAACCATATCCTTTCGGGTGGTAATCAGAAAATCAATATTATCCCTCTGAAGAAAAAAATTCACTATCCGCTTGAGATCTTCCCGGCTGTAATTATGGTGATCGGGAAATTCAAAATGCCGGACCACCTCACTGCCCAGTTCTTCCAGACTTGCCAGAAATCCAGCGGGATTGGCCAGACCGCTGAAGGCCACCACCCTGCTGTTTTCCAGCGATATTAAATCGAGACGCTCTCCCTGGAAGGATTGAAGACCAAAGGGTATATGCCGGGAAAGATAGATAAAATCAGAATCAAAGAAATTTTGAATCCGGGAAACAATATCTTCAATTTTTTTCCGGGAAACCAGATCACTTCGGGAAATAACAATACCATCTGCCCGTTTCAGGGCCGATTTAGGTTCTCTAAGAAGCCCCCGGGGCAGAAGAAAATTATATCCAAAGGGATTGGTGGCATCAATTAAAACCAGGTCAAAATCTCTGGTCAGCCGGCGGTGCTGATAGCCATCATCTACCAGCAGGATTTCGGGTTTTAACTCCTGGCAGGCAAACCGGGCTGCCTCTATTTTATCACGGCAGATGACCACAGGGGTATCATTTAACTTGCGGGCCAGCATATAGGCTTCATCCCCGGCCAGACCAGGTCCTGCCAGTATCTGACTGCCATCAGAAATTAACAGCGGCTTGAAATTTTCTCCCTGGTATCCCCGGCTGATCACTGCCACTCTTTTACCCTGTTCCTGAAAGTAAGCCGCCAGAGTTGCAGCAGCCGGAGTTTTGCCGGTTCCTCCTGTGGTAATATTGCCCAGGCTGAGCACTGCCGGAGAAAACTCCCGGGATTTCAGCAAATTAAAATCATAGAAAAAATTTCTAAAAAAAATAAAACAGGCATAAATCCAGGATAAAAATCTCAGTCCTGCTTTCAGGGGAAAGGCTAGAATTCCCACTCTTTTACCATTAATTAATTCATATAGATAATTAAATAGATAGTTTTTAAGTCCTGCCATCAAAAATCACAGCTTTCCCAAACTATTACATCATAATTTTTTTCTAACTCAATCCGAAAACACTATTAGCTAAGTTCCGAATCCTGAGCATCTTCCACAAACTGTCTGCGAAAAAGGCGGGAATAGATCCCCTCCTGATTTATCAAATTTTCATGATTTCCGGATTCAACAATTCGACCCTGCTGCAGAACTATAATCCGATTGGCATTAATCACGGTGTTCAAGCGGTGAGCAATAATAAAAGTTGTCCGATCTTCCATCAGGTTTTTTAGAGCCTCCTGAACCAGCTCTTCTGATCTGGTGTCCAGTGAAGAAGTGGCCTCATCAAAAATTAAAATAGCCGGATCCTTAAGCACAGCTCTGGCAATAGCAATCCTCTGCTGTTGACCACCAGAAAGGCCAACTCCCCTTTCTCCGATTTCAGTCTGATAACCTTCAGGAAGTTCCTGAATAAAATCATGGGAGTTGCTGGACCGGGCTGCTGCCCGGATATCATCTTCTCCGGCCTCTAGATTGCCATAAGAAATATTATCCTGGATGGTGCCAGAAAATAAAATCGTCTCCTGAGGCACTATTCCAATCTGCCCGCGCAGAGAATTAAGTTCCACCTTTCGAATATCATGGTCATCAATCATAATCCTGCCCTTTGTAGGGTCATAAAACCTGGGTATCAGATCTACCAGAGTGGATTTACCAGCCCCGCTGGGACCCACCAGGGCAACCGCTTCACCGGGCCGGACATCCAGATTTATTTCCGAGAGCACCAATTCTTCATCATAGGCAAAACTAACATTATCAAAGGTCACTCTGCCCCTGATTTTTTCAAGTTCCACTGCTTCCACAGGGGATTTAATAATCTGACTACGGTCCAGGGTTTCAAATACCCGATCTGCTGCTGCCAGGGCTGTCTGGATGGTGGCATTGATCTTGGCAACCGAACGGAGGGGGTTGCTAAGAGTTATCAGCATGGTAAAAAAAGCGATCAGCTCAGCCGGCCTCATTGTTCCTCTCATAACTTCCAGCCCTCCAAACCAGAGAACCAGGGTGAAACCCAGAGCTGATGAAAATTCCACCAGCGGACTTAAAGCTGCCTTGTATTGAGAGTTTTTCACAGTTGCTTCAAAATTAGCCTGGTTTTCTCTGGAAAACCTCTTCTGTTCATATTCTTCCCGGCCGAAGGATTTAACCACTCTGATGGCAGCCAGTGTTTCCTGAAGGACATCAGAAACATCAGCAATTTTCATCTGAACCTCCCGGCTTTTGTTCCTGATTTTTTTATTTAAATTCACGACTATCAGGATTATAAGAGGAAAGATAATCAGGAGGAATATAGTTAAGCGGTAGTTTAAATAGAGAAGATAGATAAATCCTCCAATAACTGTCAGTGTTTCATAGATTAAAGAAACTGTGCTCTTAACTATGGCATCCTCCAGCACCTTAACATCGTTGGTGACCCGGGAAATAATTTCTCCTGTTTTGCTGGCATTATAAAAACTGAGAGAGAGATTCTGCAGATGGGTATAAAGATCATTTCTCAGATCCCGCATTACCTTATGAGAAACATATTTGCTGAGATATTTCTGGCCGTAGTAGATAATTCCCTTAAAAAAATAAATCAGAAGCAGTCCGGTTGCAATTATTGAGAGAGTAACCAGCCCTCCCTCCTCGACAGAGATATCAGATATTATAGCCTCCAGCAATTCCTGAAAGACCCGGACAAAAAATACAGTTAGAAAGGCATGTAATATCATACAGATGATGGCCAGCAGAAAACGACGGCGGTAGGGTTTTACATATTGATATATTCGCCTGATATTATTCATTAAAATCACTCCAGCCATCTACAAAGGAAATAAGAACCCCTAAAATTTGGTACAAACTTTTACATAACCAATTTTTATATCTGCTAATTTTTATATCTGCTAGAGAAGTACTGTTTATGTTCTTTCTCTATTTAGTTCAGGTGGGCGGTGCAGTTAAAGGTGCGGAGTACCGGCTGGCTATCATGAAAAAGGACTCGACTGATACCGGCATTGCTGACTTTCAGACGGCGGTAATCCCTGAGATCCATTCCTAAAATATGGGCAAGATAAGCCATGATAACTCCACCATGACAGACTATCAGAACAGTCTCTTCCTCTTCCTCAAGAATTTCCTGACAGACTCCCACCACCCGTTCTTTAAAATCGACAAGACTTTCTCCTTCCGGCGGCGGGTTATTTACAGGATCATCCAGCCATTTCTGATAGGCCTCCGGAGTCTCTTCCTGAATTGCGGGATAATCTTTGCCTTCCCAGATGCCAAAATCCATTTCCCTTAAATTCTGCCGGAGTTGGACTTCCAGACCCATTCTTTCACCAACCACCCTGGCTGTATCATGAGCCCGATCCAGATCACTGCTAACAATTAAATCAATTTCCCGGGTTTCCAGTAGACTGGCTGCCTGCCGGGCCTGCTCCCGACCCCTTTCATTCAAACCAATATTTAAAGATCCCTGATATCTGCTCAATTTGTTCCATTCGGTTTCGCCATGCCGTAAAAAAATAAATTCTTTTTCCACATTATCACCCCTGAAACAGGATTAGTATTAGCAATATTACTACCTCTGTTACTTCATTGATCATTCCGTAAACATCACCGGTCAGGCCTCCCAGCCGGGAAATTATCACCCGGGAAATCAAAAAAAGAACCAGCATACCTGTTATAAACTGAAGAAAAAATATGTAACGGGGGAGGAGAGCTGCCAGCCATAACAGTGAAGCCACCAGGAGCGGTACCACAGCAGCCAGCATCAGATAGATCCGGGGATAATCATCTCCAAAACTCCTGGCCAGGCTGCTGCCCTCTGCCACCGGAGATCGATACATAGCAATCACCATCAAAAACCGGCTTAAAACCGGAAAAAAAATCATGCCTGGCAGCCTCCAGTAACCAGCCAGCTGCCAGAAAATAGTAAATTTAAGCAGGAGATAGAGCACAGCTGTAATATTGGCAAAGGAACCATTCACGCTGTCCTTCATTATTCTCTGCATTTCTTCACCACTGCAGCCACTGAATAAGCCATCCATGGTATCAAGCAATCCATCCAGATGCAGACCACCGGTCAAATAAATATAGCTTATCAAAAGAAGTGCCGCAGCCACCGGCAGAGGCAGAAGAAGGCGAAAAATATAATCCAGAATAACCAGCAGAATACCTAAAATCAGGCCAACCAGAGGGAAAAATACTGAAGCTCTGACTGGCAGTGACTCTTGATGTTCTATCTCGAAGGGCAGAGGAATTCTGGTAAGAAAAATCAGGGCAAAACCCAGAGCTTTATGAGGAGCCTTCAGCATAACATTTCAACATCCTTTTCCTATATCATCAGCCAGAATTATAATAAATTTATTGCTTCAGCTGACCTGATTTGCCTGTTATTCATTATACTATGTTTTCCCTCCAGTGACAAACTATCTTAACCTGGCAGTAAAAAACCCCCGCTGTTTAATTTTGCAGCGGGGGTTAAAGCTAAAAACTATTTATTGAAATTGACAGGCGGCAGACTGATTTTGTCAATCTCTAATTCTTTGATATCCAAAACCACTCCGGCTACCACCAGATAGCTCTGATCAGCCCGGGCAACAAGCCACTGATTTATCCAGCCACTCAAATCCCGGAATTTTCGTCCCAGAGGGCTGGGGGGAACTACGCCCATTCCCACTTCATTGCTGACCATCAGCAGAAGGTAGTTCCTTTTTTCTGCCATCTCCAACAGCATTTTCAGTTCCTCCTGAAGATCTTTCTGAAGAACTCCCAGCTTAATACTATCTTTTCCCTCATTCTCTTCTCGAGCTCCGGTGGTATCCTGAGCCACCAGGCGATTACTGATCAGCAGGGTAACACAATCCAGAATTATTGTAGATCCGGACTGCAGGCCGGCACTTTTTACTGCAGCAGCGGGATTCAGTGGCTCCTCGAGGGTTTGCCAGTCAGCTGGCCGCTGCTCCTGATGTCGGGAAATCCTCTCTGCCATCTCAGCATCTCCCGCCCGGGCGGTGGCCAGATAGCAGACCGGAGAACCAAGCTCTCCTTCCCTTTTCCGGGCTATCCTTTCAGCCAGGCTGGATTTACCGCTCCGGGCACCCCCTGTCAAAAAGATCAGCATTATATCCCGGCCAGTTCTTCGGCTAGTTCAGGATAAACAGCACCAGCAAGTTCAATCAAGCCATCGATAATCCGGGGCGAGGGTCGGTTAACCTTATCCTCATCAATCAGATGCACTCTATCCTGCTGGACAGCTGTCAGAGCATCATAATTCTCTCTAGCGGCAATTTGTGCCAGCAGTTCTTCACCATCAACCTGGGGATCATGGGGGCTGGTTATATAGACATCGGGATCCTCCAGAATCAGAGTTTCCAGATCAAACATCGGCCAACCGTCACCGGCCCGGGCTCCTAGATTTTCTGCACCTATAATATTTAGAAGGTCATCTATATAGGTATTAGAACCGGCAGTTGTCAAAGGATCATGCCAGATCTCATAAAACACTAACGGCGTCTCATCCTCTCTGGTGGCAGTCAGTTCCAGAATCTGGTCCAGCCTCTCCTTCATATCAGTAGAAACTGCCTTAGCGGTGGCCTGTCTGCCGGTAAGTCTTCCTGCCTTATCGATCAACTCAAAGGTAAAATCCAGGGTGGTGGGATCCTGAAAACCAGCCACCGTCACTCCCAGTTCCTGGAGGGATTCAATTTTATCTATGGGATTGATGCCGGTGGCCACCACCAGATCGGGATCCTTCTCAACTATAGCCTCAATATTAGGTTCGGTAATAGAGCCAATTGTATCTACCTCCAGAGCTTCTGGAGGATAATCGCAGAAGTTGGTCACCCCTACCATCCTGTCCCCCAGTTCCAGAGCAAATAAGAGTTCGGTAATGCTGGGAGCCAGAGAAATAATTCTTTCCGGAGTTTCCTCAAAATGCAGTTCAGTGCCAAAATCATCCACCACAGGCTCTGGACTTTCCGTCTGGGCCAGTGTTCCGGTAAGAGTTAGAAAAAAAACAAGCAAAACAACCAGCATCCCAACCAGCAGAAATCCTCTGGTGATAGTCTTGCTGCTCGTGAAATTTTCTGAGCCTTTTTCAGTCATAAGTTTTCTACCTCCTGAATTTTTTTGGATATTGTTTCCAGTTTTTTTGTTTCCAGTATTAAATAGAGATTCTCGAGAAGACCAAAGATCTTATCTTGCAGATAAACCAGCCCATGATCTCCCTTAACCCAATGTCAATCTTTTCGACCTCTTCGATATAAGTATAGAGCCACTCCCAGAAAAATGAATCCCAGAATAATTCTTAATCCACTGGTAAAATCCATTTTATCCCTCCCTGAAATTTCTGCGTATTGTCAATAATATTATGACTTTTTGGAAGAACTTCTCCAGATTTAATCCGGGTTATTGGGGCTGATAAAGTAATTCAACTTTTGCTCAAAATTTCCTGGGAAAAATTCAAGAAAAACTTCCGGCTGCAGGAGGCCAGGCCCGCAGCCGGTGGGAGGGTGAAAAAATTAAACCCCGTCCTGAGACACAAGACGGGGTCGGTTATAAAAAAACTGGGTTCAAGCTGCTGCAGCTAAGAAAAACCTGGTTGATGATAAATGCTTGAAAAAATTCCGGTTAATAAAAACCAGCTGCCTGCAGGCTCAAACTGCTGCCTTATAACCCTACCCTTCTTGCTGCCGAAGGTATGGTAGGTACATTTCCAGGCAGGTCTCCTGACTTCCAGCAACTATCCAGTTCTGCCTTCCCTGCAGCCTGCAAGTGGCTGAACTGAGCGGGTTTTGCCGGTAACAGTGGCGGGCCCGTTCAGGATTCTCACCTGATTCCCTATTCTCTCCCGGTCGTAGCCGGGAGCACCTGAAAACGCATTTTTTTATTTTTACTGAAAAAATCTGTATCTATAATTATTCTTTCTGGGTCAAAGTAATATCTCCTGCCTGATATTATAATTTTTATCAAAAATTCCTTAAAACCCTTCCAATCCGGAATTGTTGAAAATTAATCTTATTGTTTTTAGAAAAATTACCGGCAAACTTCCATTTTTAGAGAGTTTCAATGGCAATTTAATTACTTCTCCGCCCCAGACCTCCCTGGAGCAGCTGGAATTTATCAGCAGTCGGTCTCATGAAAATTTAACTTTTTGCTGCTGCCTTACCAGAAAACGCCAATACCAGGAAACAGCTATTATAACAGCCAGCCAGGCTTAAGGTCAGCTTAAATTAACAGCAGTCAGCCGGTTAAATTCTCCCGCTCGGGAACCGGTGGCGGCTCCAGCTTATGCCGGTTATTCTTTCGCATCTCTTCAATTTTTTCTTCCAGCTCAGGTGAGAGACTATTCCCCAGGATATAGCTGTCCAGTTCTGCATAACTCAACCCCATTTCCCCTTCATCGGTCTGTCCTTCCCAGAGACCGGCAGAGGGCTGGCGGTTAATAATCTTAGCGGGCAGCCCCAGATAACGGGCTACTTCTCTGACCTCAGTCTTCACCAGCCTGCCCAAAGGCGCAATATCAATTCCACCATCTCCATATTTGGTAAAATACCCGACTGAAAGCTCACTCCAGTTATCGGTACCCACCACCAGATAATCCTTTCGGGCCGCCAGATAATAAAGGGCGGTCATTCTCAACCGGGGTTTAATATTGGCAGCCGCCATTTTATCCTCACCGGGAGCCAGCTGCTGCAGCTGCTCTCGCAGTAGATCAAACACTTCATCCAGTTCCAGTTTCTGATGCACTATGCCGATCTCTCCAGCAGCCAGCAGGGCATCCTGGCGATCCTCATAGCTGCTGTGGCAGGGCATGATCAGCCCGAGCGCCTCTTCCCCGCAGGCTCTTTTAACCAGAGCAGCGGTAACGGAAGAGTCAAGCCCTCCGCTTAAACCCACTATGCCCCCGGATTTGCCAGCTGAGGTTATTTTCTCAGCTATCCAATTAGTAAGATAATCCACAGCTTTTTTACAATCAATTTCTACCAGCTCAGCAGACATCTTTTCCCCCTTTGTTTAAGTCTCAAGCAAACAAGCTTACCTTTAACCACCGTTTCCAGGCTCTTCAAAATCTCCGGTTATGATATCCTTTATAAATCCTGATACCCCGGTTATCTGCCAGCGATCATTAACAATATTCAACCTGAGATAATCCCGGGCTTCCAGCTCTACTCTGCCTTCTTCAGTATTAATGAAAAATTGATAATCTGCCCGAAAAATTTTCTCTTCTTCATTTTCCTGTTCAGATATCAGGTCCAGGTCTTCCACTCCAAAAAGGGTTTCAAATTCCTCCCCGAGAGATTCATCTGCTAGATGCTCCTCACCTGCTTCCTCCTCGGGTATCTGCATCTCATAGAACTGCCGGACGGTTTCCCTGACATAAGATTCTGACACCATCCTTCTCAGCCGGCCCAGATCAACAACTGCAGTGTCATTGAGAAGAGTTAAATTCTTTTCATTGATTGACTGATAAAAATAAAGGGCAACCTCCTCGGCAGAATGGGAAGAGGTTATCTGCTCCTCAACTCCGGTTGATAAAAACATCAGGGGAATCATAATAATTATTACAGCAAACAGCAGCAACAAATGCCAGCGTCTTTTTACATTAAGCTTAAGGGTCTGCTTCAGATTAAAAAACTTAATCCGACGCTGAATTTCGCCTCTTTCCCTCTGGTAATCTTTAGGAGACAGTTTCAGCCTTTGACCGGCAATAACCCGAAGTTTTTCCTGCAGCTCAGCCATTCCCGGCCGATCCTCCGGCCGGGAAGCCAGACAGCTGTCCACCAGCTCCCCCAGAGCCGGAGCAATTTCCGGTCTTAAATCTCTCAATTTTAATCGGCTGTCGGTTATAATCCTGTCAACAATTTCGGATTTATCCCGACCCTGAAAGGGCGGGTTGCCGGTCAAAAAATAATAGATTATCACACCCAGAGAAAAAACCAGAGACTTTTCTCCGGCAGAGCCCCCATCTTCAATCAGTTCCGGAGGACGAAAATATTCTGTAGCTAAAAGCTCTTCGGCATCTCCATATTTTATTAAAATTTCAGACAGTTCCGGGGGAAGCAGTCTCACATCCGGTTTTTCGGAATCAGAAAGACTCCCGGAAAATCTCAGTTGGTCCAGGGTAATAAAGCTCCAGCCTAGTTCTGGAGCCCTGAGATAATTTAATGTCTTCACCAGCTGCCGCCACCAGTTCTGCACCATTTCAGGCTCCAGCTTCTCAGGCAAATCACCGCTCTGCTGATGCCAGTCACTATCCCGGCACAGCAGATAATAGCCATAATCAGATTTATGCAGTTCAACAAAGTCAACCAAAACATTCCCGGGGTCAGTGGGGTATTTATCTAGCACTTTCTCCAATTCCTGCTTTATTTCTTTAAGAACCCTGGAACGGGGCTGCTTTCTGGTAAAAATATTGCGGCCATAAAGCACCTCTCCCTCCCGTTCAAATTTCTTAAACAAATTTTCTTCCCTCAATAAATTGTCACCCCCTGTCAGCTGCCTGCAGCAGACTCCGACAATTATAATTTATCTCTCAATCCTGGTTTCCCTCTGCAGATCATCCACCGGGATAAAAAGTTAATCAGCGGAGTTTGATTCAAGACTTTTGGTGTTTAATTCAAGATTTTTGAATTCAGTTTATAATATTAAATCAGGATCAGGCTCTGACCAGTTTTCAAATTCTTCTTTTTTCTCCTGATAGCCTTCCCGGCCCAGAATTCCGTAGGTATAGTTTTTCCCCAGCTCAACTCCGGGTTGGTTGTAGGTGTTGATGTTAAAAAGCTCTCCCACAAAGGCAGTCTCCATCTCCAGCAGATAAAAGAGCTGGCCCAGAGTAAAGGCTGTAACTTCGGGTAATTTAATGGTTGCATTGGCCCGTCCTCTTTTGGTCAGGGCTCTCTCGGTGGCCTGCTTTTCGGTATTAAGAAGTCTGGCCAGCGAGTGACCTCCCAGATAATTTAGACCATCGAGATCCTGATAAAGTTTCGGCATCTCAAGATTTCTCCGATGATTTTCCACTTCGATAAAGGTGATGATTTTATCAAAGGGTCCTTCCATATAAAGTTGAACCTGAGAATGCTGATCGGTAGCACCCAGGGCCTTAATGGGAGTTGGGCCCACATTGACCCGCTCTCCCTTGCGATTGACTTCCTTGCCCAGTGATTCTGCCCAGAGCTGGCGATACCAGTCAGCAAGATCCTTAAGAGCATGGCTGTAGGGCATCATAACCGACATTCTCTTGCCTTCTTGATAGGCGAGGTACTGCAGGGCCCCGTGAAGATAGGCAGGATTTTGCCAGATATTTTCTTCCCAGCAGCGTTCAGCCATATCAGCTGCTCCGGCCAGAAGTTCTGAAATATTAATACCGGTAAAGGCGGCCGATACCAGCCCAACCGGAGTTAAAACCGAGAAACGCCCTCCCACATCTTCAGGAATACTGAAACAGGGATAGCCTTCCCGCTCGGCAATTTCAATTAGATAACCGGAATCCTTACTGGTAGTGGCAATAAAATGCTCGGCTACCCGCCCCTGACCAACTTCTTCTGCTACCGCCTCCCTGGCAAGCAAATACAAACTCATGGTTTCTGCCGTACTGCCGGATTTAGAAATTACATTAAAGACTGTCCTTTCCAGATCAAGAAAATCCAGCAGGGCAGCAAACCTTTCCGGATCAACATTATCCGGGACAAAAAGCCGGGGATAACCCTCTCTTACCCCGGTATTAAGATTATAATAGGGATCATTTAAAGCTGTCTGAAGAGCAATATTACCCAGGGCTGAGCCCCCGATGCCCAGAACTACAAAATTATCATAATCCCCTGCTCTCTCTTCGACCATTTCTCTAATTCTGGTTATCACCTTTTCCTGACGGAAGGGTAATCTGGTAAAACCGGGCTTCTGTTCCTGTATCCGGTAATGGAGCTCCCGGGTCCGGGCCTTTAAGTCAGCTACCTGGGACTTCTTGATGCCGTATTCTCCCCCTAATCTTGCGGCAAACATGTTGTTGACATCCAGAGTAATTCTCCTGGAGGCTGCAGTTTTGTCGTTATCAAAATTATTTTTTGCAGTCATAATTAAACTTTCACCACCCCAAAAAATTATTGAATAAAGCCAAAAACATTTTAGCTGGTAAATTTTCAATAGGCAGATTAATAAATCAAATGATCTCCTGAAAGTTTCATTCCTGCTTAAAATTCAATCACCCAAAACCTCCAGATTATGATAAGCCACTGCAACCCTGGCTCCCAGTCTGGCATTACTTTTTAAGAGTTCTACATTAACCTTTAAACTCTGACCGGAGGATATTTCTTTTATTCTCTCCAGTAAAAAGGGTGTAAGTGCAAATCCTGAAATATCTTCCTCCCGAGCTTCTGCTACTGCCTTTTTTATTTCAGGCTCAATTTCAGCCAGCGGTATTTCACTTTCCCGGGAAATAGGGTTGGCAACCAGAATACCACTTTCCAGCTCAAGGTCATCTCTGGCTCTTGCTATCTCAGCTATATCCTGAGGTGTGTCCACTCTGGTTTTCAGTTTCAGGCCGCTTTTCCGGGAATAAAAGGCCGGAAATTCATTAGTCTTAAAGCCCAGCACCGGAACTCCTTCAGTCTCAAGCCTTTCCAGAGTCAGTTCCAGATCAAGGATAGCTTTAGCACCCGCCGAAATAACAGTCACAGGTGTCCTGCCCAGTTCGGTCAGGTCAGCAGAAATATCAAGGCTGTTTTCTCCTCCCCGGTGAACACCGCCAATTCCTCCGGTGACAAAAAACCTGATATCAGCCCGATGAGCAGCAATCATTGTTGCAGCCACCGTGGTAGCGCCATATTTGCCTAACGCTACAGCCCAGGGAATATCACGGCGGCTGATTTTTTCAACATCCTCTCTGTCAGCCAGCTCCTCGATTTCCTCCCGGGAAAGACCTACCTTAATTTTACCTGCCTTAACGGCTATGGTCGCCGGCACAGCCCCCTCTTTTTTAATTATTTTTTCAGTCTCAAGGGCTGTTTCGATATTCTCGGGATACGGCATCCCGTGAGTAATCACCGTGGATTCCAGAGCAACCACCGGCTGCCTGTCATATTTGGCCTGTTGAATTCTGTCAGCTATAATTAAAGATTTAGATTTCAATTAAAATCCCCCGTTTCCTTATTTCCAGCCAGCTTCTCAGCCAGTTCGCTTACCGCCGCCTCCCGGGACTGAACGGTAAGCAGGGCAGCCTGCTGCCCCAGGGCTGCAGCCTCCTCTGGATCAAATCCAAGCTGCAGCCCCCGGATAAAGCCAGCTGTCAGAGCATCGCCCGCTCCGGTGGTTTCAATTATCTTTATCCCTTTTTCTCCGGGAGAAGGTTGATAAAAATTCTGCTCCGGCCCGGCATATATCACCCCGGCAGAACCCAGACTCACCAGAAGTTTTGTCCCGGGGGTTAACTTGCTTCTACTGCTGGCAACAATTTCTGCTGTTCTTCTGACTTTTGCTGCAACTCCAGATGTCCTGTTAGATTTATTTCTGTTATTAATATCCAGTTTCAAATCTTCTCTTAGTCCATAGAGATAAAAGAATTCTACCAGGTTAGGGGTTAGATAAGCTATTTTCCCGATTAAGTTTTTAATTTTACCGGCCTTCTTAAGAGAAACAGGGTCTACAATTATATTCGCCTCAAAGCCGGCAGTCAGCAGCCATTCCAGCACCGGAACTGCCAGATTGGTGTCGGCAAAAATATAGTCGGCCTGACTTAACAGACAGAACATCTCTTCCAGTTTTTCCGGTGCTATTTCCCTGATTATCTCCATATCTGCCACAGCGGCTTGTAGTTCTCCCTTTTTATCCAGAATAGCCAGATAGGTTCCAGTTTGATATTTGCTGGTCTTTATAATATATTCCAGATTAACACCGCTATTTCCTGTTTTCTTCAGAATCATTTCTCCATAAAAATCCTCGCCAACAGCCGAAATCAGATAAACCCTGGATTGCAATTCTGCCAGACTGGCTGCTGTATTTCGGGCCACTCCCCCGGGTGTACTGAAAATACGGCCGGGATTGGAAGTTCCTGGGATAAAACATTTTTCCGGGTAACCCTTAATATCAAGGTTAGCGCCTCCCAGTGCTACAACATAACCATTAGCTGCCTTATTATCATAACCCCTTTTGTTTTTTATCAAGTTCCTCACCCTTTTAAACCTTAAAATTTAAAAAAAGTGGAATCTCTTTTATCCAGGCTATCCTTTTTCGCTTTGAAAACCCTGGACAACTACCGTGAGATAAAAAATAGCCCCGGGCCTGATAGGCAGGCCGGGGCAGATACTACGCAGGTTTATGCCAGCAAAGGCATTACCTCCATAAAATTAAACTAAAAAAGATTATTCTACAGTTATTTCATGACTGGATTCCCACTGTCCATGAAGGTTACAGCTTTCAAAGGCTCTTAGAGTTGCCGGTTCCTCCAGTTTAACATTAAAGGTTACCTCTGCTTTGGCTTCCGGATTGAAATCGGCCCGGGCCAGCTGGAAATAATCAGCATAAAGTGCAACATACTGGATAAAATGACCCTCTTCCATGGGGTGTTCAATTTCCTTGCCCATCCTGAGAGTTACCTTAAAATATTCTCCCTTCTTGACTTTTTCCGGCACGTCAACAAAATAAGGAACATGCTTTTTCTCCAGGGCAGTCTTGTCAGAGGGATCCTCCAGGGTTTTAATTTGATACTTTGACATATTTTTGCCTCCT
>SLJX01000064.1 GCA_007134885.1 Halanaerobiaceae bacterium | reverse complement strand
TGATTGCTGCTGTCATTGTCATCATGATTGTTGCTGCTGTTGTTGTGACTGCGACTGCGATGAGGAAGAGAAAGACAAAACTGAAGAAGCTGAATTTGAAAAAACAGGTGAATCAGAATACCAGGAGAATTCAGACTGCGGCTGCCATGATAAAGAAGGAGAAAAGC
This sequence comes from Halanaerobiaceae bacterium, assembly GCA_007134885.1. Taxonomy (GTDB): domain Bacteria; phylum Bacillota; class Halanaerobiia; order Halanaerobiales; family Halarsenatibacteraceae; genus T1SED10-84. Next base: position 18,884 of record SLJX01000064.1, on the reverse strand, counting down.
CTGGACCTCATCGAACCAAAACTCAAAAGACCACTAAAATGAAAAATCATCATAAGCAAGATAAACAGCAAAGTCTAAAAGAATCCCAGGATGAACTGAAAAATTATCTGGCCGAGCTTAAACTACAGCTGGATTCAATCGAGAACAATCTCCAGAACCTATCCTGATATAAAGAAACTATCCTGATAATAATTATGAGATGAAACAACCGATATTTTTGAAAACTAAACCCATGACAATCGAGATATAAGACAATCTAATCTTATGACAGTCGATGTTTGTGCCAACCTAAATTTGTTACAATCCAAATTTGTGACAACCTGAATTATCAATATGAAGTCCAAAAATTAAAGGGGCCTGCCACAGGCCCCTGATTTTTTGTTTCTATCGTTATTATGTTCTTTGATCCTTTCCCTTTTGATCTTTTTTTGACCCTGTCCGGTCAGAACGTCCTCTTTTTATTCCTGATAGGATTTTTTCCAGCGGCTTAAATCCGGCAGCCTGGTCGGTTCAGGATAAAACCTTTTAAAAATAAGATAATAAAAATATTCTTCCTGAGATCTAACCAGCACACCCTCTTCTTCCAGAAACTGCTGCCTGATTTCCTCACCATAAACGCCCTCTCCGCAAAAGTCATCATCAAGTTCTATGGTCTCCCCATATACTTCAATTTCTCCTCGTCGATTTAAGGCCTGGCAGAGATCAATCGAGCCGCTGCCCTCGCCAAACATCTGCTTATCTCGCCAGACAATTTCTTCCGGCAGATAATCTGAAAAAGCCCGGCGCAGTATCCATTTTTCAATCGGATGTTCTTTTTTGCGGGAATTATCCCATTTCAGCTTCAAATCCGGGGGAATGGTCAGAGCAAATTCCACCATTTCAGGGGTTAAAAAGGGCAGACGACAGTCCAGGCCATGAGCACCATTCATCCTGTCAACCCGCTGCAGTCCAACCTGACCCAGGGCCTCCACCAATTTCTGGAGCTCGGTATTGATTTCATTCATATTTCGCTCTTTGAGATAATCATAACCGGCAAAAAGCTCATCTGACCCCTCTCCAGAAAGAAGTATCTCACAGCCCTCCCGGGCTACAAAGCGGGAAAGAAGATAATTAGGCACAGAACTTCTGATTAGAGGAGCATCAAAGGTTTCCTGAAAATAAATAACCTCAGGTAAAACCTCCAGCATTTCTTCTTCACCATAAACATATTCCCGATGGTCGGTTCCCAGATGTTCTGCCACCTGACGGGCATTTTCCAGATCAGGACTGCCGGCCACTCCCACCGAAAAAGAAGGCAGTTTCTTCTCCGATTCCTCGGCTGCCAGGGCAGCAATTATGCTGCTGTCAAGCCCACCACTTAAGAGCAAACCGGTTCTGCGGTCTGGTTCAATTTTTTCTACTACCGCAGAACGGAGAAGTTTCTCAAGCTGCCCGCAGAACTCATCGATCTCTTTCTCACTATAGGTTTCTTTTCTGGAACTGTCAAAATTTACTGATCTGGTGGGCAAAAATTCAACTTCAAAATTAATTATTTCTCTCCTTGAAGAGCTTAGAATAGTTCCAGGAGCAAGTTTTCTAATTTTATCCTGCGGGCTGATCAGTTCCCGGTTATCCAGAGCTCTGAGGGCCTTCATTTCTGTAGCAAAATATGTTATATCTTCATTGATAAGATAATTAAGAAAACTTAAACCCAGCTGATCCCGGGATAGCAGCAGTCCGGTTTCGGTTACCGCTGCCAGGCAGCAGGGCGGCCTGAGCTTTTGAATAATCTCTCTGGCTGCTATCTCGCCTGTCGTGCTTACCAACCGGGAAAAAAGCTGTTCTCTATTCTCATCAGCCAGAGACTGACCATCCCTGAGGACAACCCGGTTTTTATTCTGGCTGTCCTGCCAGCAGTCAGCTTCTCCCAGTGCCCCCAGAATAAAATCATCTCCCCGGACGACAGTCTGTGATTTACCTCGGTGAGACATTCTCTTCAGCATTTCTCCTAAAAGCTGTTCAGTGTCCGAATCACTCTTACCATAAATACCTGCAATTGCTCTCACCTGATTTATACCTCCCTAAATAACTTGCTCCCCGGAACAATTCTCTGGATAAATTTTTTTGCTGCAGTTTCATTATAAAGCACAGCTTTATTATTAAAGTACAGCTTGATTAAAATTGCAGTCTTAATAAAGCTGCAGCTCCTTTTTAAAAAACTGTAGTCCAATAAAAAAATTGTTTTTTACTTTAGACAACAGTCCAATTTTATCATAATATCGCAGAGTATCCAAATTCACTCCCACTTTAAAGCCCCTGGACCTGAAATTTACTGATTTTTTTCCTCTTAAAATTTATTATCTTTTTGTTAACTTACAAGCAGTATACAGCATGGAAATAACTCCATGTCAAATCTCAAGTTTTTCACATCTTACGCCTGAACTGGACAGCAAATTCATGGTGAAGGGATCATCATAACCCTCACTGTAATAGATCTCACTGATTCCGGCATTTATCAAAAGTTTGGCACAGATAACACAGGGCTGGTTGGTGCAGTAGACAGCAGCACCCTCAGCCTTAACCCCGTGAAAGGCCGCCTGGGCAACCAGATTCTGCTCGGCATGAACCCCGCGGCAGATCTCATGTCTTTCTCCGCTGGGAACATTCTGCTGCTGCCGCAGGCACCCGGTTTCATCGCAGTGAGCAAAACCCCGGGGCGCTCCGTTATAGCCAGTAGCAAGAATCTGCCTGTCCTTAACCAGCACAGCACCCACATTTCTTCGCAGACAGGTAGCCCTTCTGGCCGCCAGCCGCGCCATTTCCATAAAATATTCATCCCAGTTCGGTCTATCCATTAGTTTGCTCCCTCCACTTCAATCTATTAGTTCAAGTCCTTCACCTTCATCTATTAATTTGATACCTCTCCTGAAAATTTACAAATTCTGATAAAATAAATCAAGCTTTAAGAAAAGCCTCAAACATTTTCCGGTACTTTTTAATCGTCTGTCTGTCGATACAGTAACAGGTGCTGGGACCCTCCACCTGACCTGTTATCCAGCCGGCCTGCTTAAGCACTTTTAAATGCTGGGATACTGTTGACTGAGAAATTGGCAGCTCATCCACTATATTGCCCACCATGCAGCGATTCCCGGCAGGCTGATCTGCCAGCAGCTGTAGAATTTCTATTCTGTGCTGATTTCCCAGGGCTCTTGACAGCCAGGCAAAATCTGCTGAAGAAAACCTGTCCTCAGGCTTAACTGCTGAAATATAAGCCGAATATATATAATCTGAGAATTTTGTTTCCTCAGATTTTTCCAATCCTTCTATAACTCCAGATTCTTCGGAATCTGGCGACCAGCTATCAACAATCTCGGCGCTGTTATTCTTGGGTTTAATTTCAATCTCCTGGTAATTCAACTCCTGGAGAATATTTTCCAGCTCCTGCCTGATAATTGCTCCGGCCACACAGCCCAGATAGCTCTCCAGGTCCTCTCTTATCTCCCGGGGAAACTCCCGCTTTTTTACTACATCAGAAATTGCCAGCCTGCCACCGGGCTTCAAAACTCGATAAGCCTCCCGGTAAACCGACTTCTTATCAGGGACAAGATTAATTACACAGTTTGACATAATCACATCAACTGAGCTGTCCTCGAGAGGCAGATTTTCAATTTCAGCCAGGTGAAATTCAGCATTTTCCAGTCCATTTTTTTCAGCATTTTTCCTGGCCTTCTCAATCATTTCCGGAGTCATATCAACCCCAATCAGCCGGCCCTCGGGACCAACTTCCCGGGCTGCCAGCAGCAGATCAAAACCCGCGCCACAACCCAAATCCAGCACTGTCTCGCCGGGTTTTAAGCTGGCTATGGCCCCCGGGTTTCCACAACCCAGCCCGTAGCTGGCTTCTGCGAGGATTTCATCCAGCTTTTCCGAATCGTAGCCCAGCTTTTCTTCATAGGAAATCTGTTCTTTTTCAGTGGAATCCTGTTCTGCATTGGAAATCTCTTCTACAGCTGCTGAAGATGAATCTGCCTCCGAATCTGCAGGATCGGCACCGCAGCAAGAATTGGAAGTGGACTGTTCCTGCTGCCTGGATTCGGAGCCATCCCCGCAGCAGCTTTTTCTTCCGCCCTCTGCAATGCTGCCATATTTCTCTTTTAGGGCTTGTTTGATTTTATCTTCTGGGAAAATTTCCTGAGTATCTTCCTCTTTGCTTTTAGTTTTATCGGTATTATTAATATCTTTATTATCAACTTTATAATCCTTATCCTTAATTTCTTTATTATAATCCTTATTCTTCATTTTTCTGCCTGGTTTTTGATAACTTTCCCCGGTTTTTTCTTTTTTATTTCTACCCCTGTTAATAGTATCCTTAACATTTTCTTCACTCAGGTCTTTACCTTTATTATTTTTATTATTCTTGTTTGCCTTTTTTTCTTTACTCAATTTAGTATTATCTTTTTCAGGCATTTTATCACTCTCCTTCTAAGATATATTATATAATGTTTTATCGTTTATTGTCAATATGCGATTATAGGAAAATAGTTTTTTTCTGGATCAATTATATTTCTGGACCAACTTAATGCCGGTGACCTTACAGGAGGGGCAGCGGGTACCCCTACGGCAGTGTTTAAGCCATGCTTTAATAGTAATACCTATTTAAGATAGTACCCCCGTAATGAGGTGTAACAATTAAACAGGCAAAATGTATCAAATGTATAAAAATGAAACACCTATCTCTTCTCTTCAATTTGTCTCCTCAATTTGTCTCTCATTTTGTCTCCTCAATTAATGCTTGAGTCTAACCAGGGTAATCTCAGGCCGGGAATTGAAGCGGAACGGCAAAATGGTGGTTCCCAGACCTCTATTTATGTAAATTACCGTATTGCCATGGTTATATTTGCCGGCAATAAAGTTGCTATCCCTGTTAAATGCCAGTGGAATTATAAATCTGGATATAAAGGGGATATTAATCTGACCACCGTGAGTATCACCGGTAAGAATCAAATCCACCCCGGAACTACTGCAGCTGTCAGACTCATCATCTAATGAATTAACAATCTCATGGGTATGAGAAAGAATAATATTGATGCTTTCTTCCTCATTTTTGCTTTTATTTTCCCCGTTTTCGCTTTTATTATAATTATTATCATATTCAGTTTCTTTATTTTCATTTTCAATATCGATATTACTATTTTCTGTTTTTATATAATCATTATAAGTATCAATATCTTTTTCAGCTTGATTACTTTTAACATCAGCAAAACTCACTCGTTGGGATTCAAATTTTGCGAAACTCTCCCGGTCTGGCCTCCGTCTCTGCAAAGCTGTTTCCAGATCATCCCTGGCCCGATTGGGACTGCCAACCCCGATCAAATTAATTTTGCTGGAGTTATGATAGTAAATTATGCTTTCATTATGCAAAAATTTTATCCCGCGCCTTTCAAATCTTAACTTCAAATCGTTAAAATTATTATTATAGTCATGGTTACCGGCCACAGCCACCACCGGAGCGGTAAAATTCAAACTATCCAGGTATCTAAAAAAATCAGCCATTTTACCGCTATCCTCAAGATAATCCCCGGTCAAAGCAACCAGATCATAATTCAGTTCAGCAATTTTCATTTTGAGCTTATCCTCCAGAATGCCTTCCCTGGTAAAATGAAAATCAGAAAGATGCAAAATTGTAAAATTAGACCCTTTATTATTTCCAGAGAAACTTCTGGTATATTCACTGTTTGATTTAACTTCTATCTCCTGGATTTTTACCGATTGGGTGTAAAAATAAAGATATATCAGAAAACCAAAAATAAAAATTAAAAGTAGATACAAGATGGTCACCCCAGATCATCAAATTTTTATATCTTATCCCCTCAGCAACCTTTTATTATATCTTTTCCCTTAGCGGTCTTACATATCTTTTCTCCTTAGCAGCCTTTTATATCTTACCCCCTCAGCAGCCTTTTCACCCTCTCTTTCTCACTAACTACTATATCTTCACTGTAATCATAAGTGTAAACCGCACCGTCAACAATTTTAACACTGATCTCGCCCCGGGCAACCTGATTGTTTTTCAAATGAGGAGCATCGAGTAATCCCTGCCTGACGGCCTGATAGATTGCTTCAGGACTGGCAAGTGGATCCTCAAAAGAGTCTCCGTATAATCTGCTAATGGTATCCAGAAGAAATTCAGCTTCTGAGATCAGCTCTGCTTTTCTGGCCTGAATGCGCTCCAGCTTCTCGTAGTCAGGATAATCCTGCAGTGATTTCTCGATAATATGCCCGGCAATCCGGCAGCTTTTAATCACCTCATCAGCTCTGGCCGCATGATCTGCCTCGGTATATCCCACTACATGAACAATATCCGGCTTCAGTACCATACTCTGCCAGGTGGAAAGTGCTAGCTGAGCCCTGGCTCTTTCAAAATCTGCCGGAAAACTGGCCAGGCCAGCCCGAACCTGGGTGATTATATTGAAGTTTCTGCCTTTGTTTATTTGGAAGTTTCCCTCTTCTTCTATATGGAAGTCACTGTCTTCGTTTATTTGGGAGTTCCTATCTTTGTTTATTTGGGAGTTTCTGCCTTCATTAATTTGGGCGTCCTCTGTTATTTTCCTTCCCACCTCAGATTCATCTTTTCCTTCCCTTTCCGCCTTAAGACCTGTCTCCTCTTCTTCTTTGATTTTCCCCTGAGCCAGTCTGCCGATCAGCTCCTGCTTGGCCAGCATCTTAGCAATATCCATCTGATAGCCGGTAGCGGCGGGATTGTTAAACATATATTGAGCCAGATAATTTTTAACTCCATTCTGTCTGGCATTATAGGCTGCCAGATAAGCCATCACCACAGCGATAACATCGGGGGCATCCCTGAGACTCCAGTGGTGAGACTCATTGACCTCCACCGGAATATCTCTGTCTCCGTGCCATTTCATGGCTGCAGTATTTTCTTTAATGGCCGTCAGCAAATCCCTTTTGCTTCTGCCGTCCAGTTCACTGTACCAGGTCAGTGGTATCGCAGCCCAGGCGTTATCAAGGGTTTCCTGTAAAACCTCAGCCATCCTGATTAAATTATTGGTGCCGCTGTAGCAGCGCAGCAGCGGATAATTACCTCGCCGGGAGGCCTGATAGATTTTCTCAAAATCCTCAATTTTCCGGATAGGCACCCCGCCAGCCCCACTCAATTCTTCCTTCATTTTCTCAGGCTTGAAGAAAAACTCCTGGGTATTCTGATCCGGACCCAGAGAGATAATGTCCAGCACTCCACTATCGGCTATTTTTTCAATACCCTGCAGGGTGGTTTCCAGATCAGGCTGACCATAATGATGACGGATTAGAGGAAGAGGCTTCTTTCTCTTTATTCGCTCAAGGAGATCTTTAGCTTGCGATCTCTCCTGTCTCAGTTCCCGGCCCGGTTTTTTTCCCAGTTCCTGTTGTTGCGACTCCTGTCCCGATTCCTGTACCGGCTCATTTTCCGACCCTTTTCCTGGCTCCTTTTCCAGCTCCTGTTGCGACTCCTGTCCCGGATACCGTTTCTTCTCTCGTCCCGGTTCCTGTTCTAGATCCTGTCCTGGCTGGCGGTGAGCTTTGCTGGAATTTCTGTTTTTTTGCTCAGAGTGACCTGGAGTTGGGGCTTGATATGATTTTTCCTGACCGGGTTGACTGTCGTCCTGATTCTCGAGGCTTGGTTCCTGATCCTGCTGGCTGAGGTGAGCCTTTTTCTCTGGCTGAAGGTTCTTTTCCTGAAGACTTTTTTCCTGAAGAATACTGTCCAGGAAGGAAATCACCTCAGCAGCTGTGGTATGCCCGTCAAATATTTTCTTAAATATATCAAAACCAGCCGCTTCCCTGGCAACCGGCTCTGTCGCTCCCAGAATAAACTTATATCTCTCCAGACCCCGCTCAATTATGGCAGTCTCAAGTTTCTCAAATACATTTCTGGCAGTTTCAGCGGTCAGCCGGTAGCTGACCGCCACATACTCCGGATCAGCCTCAACCACGGCATCCAGCAGATTTTCCACCGGAACTGCCGGACCGAGAAAATGAGTCCGGAAGCCCTTCTCCTCGGCCAGGCGGAGAAAATTCATCACACCGCCGACATGAACACAGTTTTCCAGCGAACAGGCTATAATTAATTTACTCAAAAGATCACCTCATTAATTTAAAACAGTTCTGCCCGGTAATAATAAATCCTAACGGTAAAAAGAAATCCTAAGACTGAAAGGGTAACATAGGGTAACAAAAATTCTGTCATTGATAAAGCAGATAAGCAGTTACTTTAGCCAGTTATCAGTGCCGGAGAGATATTTGCTGTATAAATCTCTCCTGCCAACCTGCATAAAATCCTTATCCATATAAGTGGAAGCAAAATTAATAAAGCTGCCCAGGGCATCGGCCTCGATGCCGAGGTTCCTGGCAGTATAATATAAAGGAACCAGGCCAGTTATGATATCATCGAAAATATACCTGTGATTTAAGGTTTTAGGTGCTGCCAGTCCCCGGTAGGCTTTAATTTTATTAACCGATTTTTTCAGATTGGCACCATCTACATTATACATCATATTAAGCCAGCGATACAGGGGAATATAGTTGCATTTTAACTTCCTCATCACAGCCTTTTTTTCGGCCTGAACTTTGTAGATATAATCAATCACTTTATTGGTGAGGCCATCAGAATAAAAGTCAAACTCCTCCCCGGATTCAACTCTGGTGCCGTTCAGGACCAGGGGAATGGGATGCAGCAGAGCACCCATATTATTCAGGGTTGTGCCGGGATAATCCTCATTAAATTTTAAATCGGGAAATATTTTCTCAATAAAATCAAGCTGCTCCTGAATGGCAGTAAAGGGGGTGGAATAATAGACAAACTCTTTTCTTCCCCGGATAATTAAGTTATTGTATTCCAGTCGGCAGGCATGAAGAATGGTCTGAGCTTCATAAATTTTATCAAACTTGAACCTCATGTTGTTATAGAAAGCCAGGCTGCCGTAAGTTCTGCCGGGATACAAAATAATGACATGATAGTCGGGGTCAAGCAGGTCTTCCAGCAAAAATGCTATTTCCTCGTGAACTCTGGCTGGTGTTACAATAAATATATACTGAGCGCATTGGATCAACTCCTCCAGGCTGTCAGTAATCCGGGTGATAGTTGTTCTGTTAATTTTGCTGTCAGCTGTCGTGGCATTTTTCTTTTCTGTTATTTTGTTCTCCAGACATTTTTTTTGGGATGTTTGCTTGCCGGCTCCTGAACCAGAGGTATCCGTTTTGTTAGTACTTACTGCAGAATCACCGGCACCCTCTGCATCAGTACTTGCTACCGGATCACAATTCTTTGCAGCAGTAGTACTGCTTGGCAAACCCCCCGACTCTCCAGCATCTAGCCTGTCATCGGCACCAGCGGGCTCACCTCTGTCAGCAAATCCGGTTATATCAGTTATGATTCTGCTGTGACTGGTGCTCTCCCCGGTAATATCCTTGGAGATAATGACATTATTCTGAGATTTGAACAATCTATATTTTTCCTGAGAGTGAAACCAGACAATAGTTTTGCTGCCTCTATCTTCAAAGTATTTCGCAAGCGCCACCCCGCCGGCCCCGGTACCTATGATACCTATCATGTCATTCATCCTCTCTGATGGTGAAGTAAAATTTTAATATAATATTTCTGACTTTGAAGTAAACATGAATATAATATTTCTGATTGTGTAGTGAATATGATTATGATATTTTTGATTGTGTAGTAAATTTAGATATGATGTTTCTGATGGTAAAGTGAATTTAAATATGATGTTTATGTTATTATACCACAAATATATGTCAATGATAAACTAAATTTTCCAGTTAAAATTGAACCTTTTAAACCAGCTTTAACACTGATTTTTCAGTAATTATAAACCAGGGAATAATCATAAATAAAAGCAAATATTAGCATTGGCAAGAAACAGTCATTTAATAAAGAAAAAGAAAAAAATTGAGGCCTGCTTATTCTATGCCGGAAACATAAAATGTAGAAATCAGTTTAGAGCCCGGATATAATCTCACTGGTAAAGCTATTGTTGATATTATATAATGATAATAGCACAGATTGGAAAGAATTATAGCAAAGGTTTCTCCTGAGAAAGGTGCGAATAATAAAAGCTATTTAACTCAAAGTTTATAAAGTTTATAAAACCAGCGAAGGTTGGTGAAACTTAATGAAAAATACCGGAGAAGAAATTGCCAGAATTATTAAAAATGGCGATATAGAAGGGCTAAATATAAAAAAATTGAAACTGATTATGCTTTACGGTTCCCGGGCCCGGGGAAATTATAGTAATGATAGCGATCTGGATCTGGCATTTTTGTTTACAGAAGAAGCTCTTCAGCAGGAAAATACCCTTAAGCTGAGAATCAAGCTGGCCGGAAAATTTGAAAAATTACTAGAGATCGAAACCGATGTTGTTATTCTTAATGAGGCGCCCCCATTATTAAAATATCAGGTAATAAAATATGGCAGCGTGATTTACACTGCCAGTGATTTTAGCTACAACTCATACTATGCAAAAACAATTAAAGAATACTTTGATTACAAGCATCTGCGTAAGATTCACGATGAACAGCTTTTCAACTGAACAGCTGTTCAACAGGGTTTCGGATTAGAACTATTTCGGCTGTAATGAGATGAAGCAGGGGTAATGGATGAAGAGAATGTAATAGACAAAGACGAATAGAATGTAATAGATAAAAATGTAATAGATAAAGAGGATGTAATAGATGAAGATAGTGTAATGGATTAAAAGGGTTTAATTAAATGAAAACACGGTTAGATTAAAACATAATTATACGAAAACAGATGAAATTAAGGAGGTAAAGTTAATGATAGATAAAGATATAATACTGGATAGGCTGCATTCTATTAAGAATAATCTGGATTATTTGCAAAATGTAAAAGAGTTTTCCCGGGAAGAATTCAGCAGCAATCCTGACATTCATTACAGATTTGAAAGAGCTTTACATCTTGTGCTGGAAGCAGTTATAGATATATCAAACCATTTGATAGCGGATAGAAACTTAAAATCTCCCAATACCAATCGTGAAATATTTGAAGTGCTGGCTGCCAGTAATCTGCTGAATCGTGATCTGGCCGAAAGGTTAAAGGACATGGCAGGTTTTAGAAACATACTGGTGCATGATTATTTAGAGCTGGATCGAAAAAAAGAATATGATATTATAATTGAAAGCCTGGCAGATATTAAGCAGTTCCACCAGGAAATTTTAAATCAGATTTAGAAATCAATGGTGGAGATGACCAGGTTCTGACAGGTAAAATCCTCCCCTCACAGGCAGCACTTCTTATACTTTTTGCCGCTGCCGCAGGGGCAGGGGTCGTTGCGGCCCACCTTCTCCCGTTTCCGTACTAGCGCTCCTTCTTCAGTTCTTTTGTATTCGCTGCCGGGCTTTCCCTGATCAGCGATGGAATCAATGGATTCATCCTCTTCAGACTCTGAGCTGAATCCTCCTCTTTTAGCGCCAATCTCCCTTTGCTCATCCTTCAAGGAATCCAGTGCTTTTTCAAGTTCTTCCTCCGCCATAGCTCCTAATTGACTGCCAAAAATACTATTTTGTCTGTCCTCTTTAAATTCGGCGATTTTATTGTGATAAAAATCAACATTATTGATATTTACCCCGGTTAAATAGGCCAGCACAATCCTGGAATCATAAACATATCCCAGTTCTAGATTGGGAAACTCCTTTTCGATAAACCTCTGCCCCAGTCTGCTGCCCAGGTCTCTCAGAAACAAAATAATAGGTTCTGGCATGGCAAATTGCCCCTTTTGATACCAGGTAATTACCAGCTTAACCCCCGCCAGACAGGGATTTTTTCTCAGGGTATCGAGAAAACTTAAAGCAGTCATTCTTTCCCCGGAGGCCACAGCTTTTCTCATTAATTCCGGGGCAAAAAAATCCATGGCAGCCAGAGCCTGCTCTGCTGCAGGAGTAATATATTCCCCCTGATAATTTTGCAGCAGCTTAATAATATCCGGACCGGCAGGCTGATAACCGATCTTCCCCAGCACCTTCAAGCTGCGGTGTAATAAATAATAGCGCTGAAATTCTTCAATTTCACTGCTATCAGCTTCCAGTTCGCCTTCTCCTTTCCTGGCTCTATCAGAGATAACACTGTCCTTGACAATCTGATGAAGCTCCTGGCTGAAATGCTCTCCGAAACAGTACATCAGTTCCAGGACTTCCTCCGGCAGATTTTTTCTGGGCAGGGAAAAAAGCTCCCAGAGCAGTTCAAGTTGACTGTCCTGCAATTCCAGAGGGGTTTCACCTCTTTTGTTTTCAGCTATGCTTTCCGGATTTAAATAGCCCTCCCCGAATAATCTCTGATGCAGCACTCTGCTGGCTTCCCTGTATTCTTGATGCTTCCGGTAATCTCTATGTTCAGAATGCTGCTCACTCTCATGCTTTTCCCGCTTTTCTCGATGTTCCCGAGCATCCCGATTAAGTTCACCTTCCCGAATTTCCTGATTATCACGTTTCAGCCCACCTTCCTGGTTTTCCTGATCATCCTTAATCGGCTCATTCGCCCGATTCCCCTGATTCTCTTGATTCTGCCGGCTTTCCTGGTTCTTCCAGCTCTGCAAACCTCGGCTGCTATCCTGCTGCCTGTCGGGATCTTCTGGCAGCAGTTTCCCCAGTTTCTTCCCAAAGTCATTATCCTCCAGCAGGACAATCAGCATTGTCAGCAGAAAGTTCAGGATAAAGCCGCTCATATTGCTCCGGAAGATATTAGAACGCTGCTGCAGCAGCTGACTTAAGATCAGGCCGAGCCAGAAATCCTCCTCACTCAGCTCCTGTATTTCCTGAGCCTGCTCCATAATAAGTTCAGGTTGCAGTTCCTTCACTCCACCGGGCAGTCCAGGAAGCTCAAGTTGAGGGTATTTGCCGGCTAACTCATCCCGCAGCAAACCGGCGAGCTTCATGAATATCTCCTCAATCCCTGCTGTTTTCTGCTTGCTGAATCTGCTCAGACACTGCCTTACTTTGACTTTAGCTCTGCTGAGAGCTGGATTGCCGGGCCAGTAACCCTCCATTTTAGTAAAGGCTTCCTCCAGTCCTATATCTTTAAAGTTTTTAATATAGTCGAGATAATCCCGACCCCAGAAAAGTTCACTTAACTGTAAAAATATCCTCTCAATACCGTTCTGGTTCAAATTCTCGCAGGCATTTTCTATCAATTGCAAAACATCTTCCGGTTTCCGATAGGAAAAAAGAGCGCTAAAATAGAAAAACAGATTATTATGAGCGCCCTGAACCTGCAGTTTTGGATTAATATTTTTCAATATTTGGTAGGCTTCCTCAGTCTGCAAATTTTTCAGGGAGAGTATGGGATAACCTAGAGAATTAAGATCTAACTCTTCCTCAAATTCGTGGAGGAAGTTCCAGATATCCCTGACAATTTTCCGCCCCCCAGCTCTCCTTTTCCCGTAAAAATAATAGACATATGAAATTATCTGGGGATCCAGATAACCATCAGCTGAAAAAGAATAGCCACCGCTGTAAATATTGACCTTCACCGGATCCAGCTGGCGAAAATTATCCTGAAAATAACCGATCAGGGTATATTTCAAAGATTTTTTATGATCCTGATAACCGGCCAGCCAGGTGTCCAGCCAGTCCTCTGCAGAATTTTCTCTGGCGAATTTTTCGGCAGAAACCCTGAAGTCCTCAGCTGTTGCTGCAATAGCTTTTGCTATCTCACTGCTTTCCCGCTCACCTGAAACTATTACATATCCCCGGGGATCATCGTCCAGGGTCAGAGGAATTGCCCCCAGCTCCTCATCATCTATGTATTTCTTTTCAAAATCTGCTATTAGTTTAAAAAGCTGAAAGATATACATCAGGGTAGCTTCCTCTTCAGGATATATATGTACCAGCTGTTTAATTGCCCATTCTCTTACCAGAGGCTCGGGATGGAAGCAATATTCTTGATAATCTTCAGCTGTATAAAGAAGCTCCAGATCTTCCTGGGGAAAACTTTTGCCTTCTCCCGGCAGTTCGATTTCCTTATCCGGGAAATTAATTTCGCTGTTCATTGCAGCAGCCTCCTTTGATTTTTTGAAGGTGAATATTTATGCCAGTTTATAATTATTTTTTCTATGGGATTAACTATGCCAGCCTATAATTATTCGCACTTAGCGAATTAATCAGGCTTTCCTTAATTTGTTTTAAATTGGGAATAATTAATTAAGCTTACTTGATTAAACTTGTTTCATTTTAATATTTTCCTGAGTCCGGTTCAATAAAAAATCCCCGATGCTTCCTTTGTAGCAGAGCAAAATCTGAAAATAAAGCTTCAAATTTTAAGAAAAAGCGCAGTACAACAGCAGTTTCAAACTAATGATAAAATCCTAGAAAAAGGGCCTTATCCGGATCAGTAAATTCAACTACAGCACAATCAAAATACTCCGGATCATAATCCCGACCTGCCCACCTGCGCATATCCTCATGCTCAGGATCTCCCGGATCAGCCAGAGCTTCAATCAATCTTTCATAACCACCGACACCACCGCAATCCTCTGGAGGTCCGGCCCTCTCCCCGCCCAGGCAGCGAAGATATTTTCCTGTTCCTCTATAGACACCTCGCTTAACCCCTGAGGCACCTCGCTTAACCCCTGCACTCTCATCCTTATCTAAATTTTCCCTAACATCAGCTGGCAAAATCTTTTCCAGTTCAACTTCATGAACCCAGTTATCACCATAATCATAAACATACTCCGCTGTTTTGCGCCTGTCTGAACCGGTATTTTCATCATTTTCAGCTAAATTATTGTTAGATCTAAAATAGTGAGAAATTCTAGCCTCCCAGCTGGGGATAATTTCAGTGTCATAATCGATGGCAAACTGAGGCAGTCCAATTTCAACATACTTATCATCTCTATTCTGGAGAAAAAGTTCCAGCAGCTCATCTTCACCTGCTTCTTTTAGATCCTCAATCATCAGGGAATCCCTATCTGCAGCTGGAGTATTATCCGTTATTTTTTTCTCATTAATTTGAGCCTGCTGATTGTTTCCCAGATTATTCCATTCAACCCAGTCATCCGGAACCCTAAACTCAAAAAGATGATAGTTTTTCCACTCCATGGTATCCTGAATAGCCATATGGAGATCCCAAAAGGTGTGATTACCAGGAATCTGAATCCTCCGCCAGATTGGCGGGTTAATCCTTGAGAGAGTTATTCTGAACTGATAGATTTCTGGCTCTTCCGCTGGTCCAAAATTAGTCCTCATCTTCCTGTAAATACTTTCAACCGGATAACCAAAATCACCTGTCAGAACAGGAATTCTATTCAGCTTTTTATTAATTCTGGTTAGATTTTTACCTTCCATTTCCGGGAACTCAAGTTTACTAATCAAAAATCCGGCATTCTGGGTAATGCTGTTCATGGAAGCCAATACGCTCCGGCTAAATGTCTTACTGAACTTAATTTTATCAATTTCAGAAAAATATCTCTCTATCCATCTTTGAGAGATTCTATCTGCCAGAAAATTTTTCCTAATTGCCTTGAGACAAAGCTCATCCAGTTTCTTGAAATCGGGCTTTTTTAATCCGTAAAGTAAAATTGAATATCGACAGTCAGCATTCATCAACAAAACGCATTTTCTTCGATTGTATCTAACCAGGTTGGCGTGCCAGTTATAGAAATCATCTTTGCTGTCTAACAGAGCTTCTTTTTCAATAAAATTATCGTCAGTGATCTCAAGTTCACCCAGCAATTTTTTTGTGCAGTTTAAAACTAACATAGAATTAAATAACCTCCCGGAAGATTATGTAATAGCAAAATATTAAGGCATTAGTTGCATTAATATTATTGAAATATTATTGGTGGCGGATTAGCCTGTATCTTTAACCTGACATAACATTTATTATATCATATATTATATCATAAAATTTATTTTGTAAAATCAAAAACCTCTGTTATAGAAGCTCTTAGTCCTTGCAGAGCTGATTAAGCTCTAGTATAATTAATTTGTTGGGCTTATCTATGAGGATTGTCTTATGTTGGCATATATGGTGGTATCGGGTACTACGGCTAGCATCATCAATGCAGAGCGGTAATGGTAATGTCAGGAACCACCATTAATGTCTGGAGGTAATGGTAGTGTCAGGAATCACCATTAATGTCTGGAGGTAAGGTAGTATCAGGAACCACCACTATGGTCCCCCATTATCGCCGTTACTACCCCTATCGCCCCACCATTCTCATCCTACATTATCATCCGGTAATGATTTCCTCATTACCAACCGAAGAAAGGACAAACCAGATGCCCTATAACTTTACCCTTAACAAAAACATCACCCTGCGTACCGAAGACTTTGGCGGACTGGTATTTAACAGGAAAACGGGAGACACTCTCGATGTGGATAAAGAACTGTTTGCCCTATTGGAACTGCTACAGTCGCTAGAGCAGATTGAGGAACAGGCAGAAAAAAATGCAGCCGGTGATACTTCGAATGAGTTTCAGTATAAGAGTCAAAAGGAGGGTCAGAAAAAAGGTCTAAAAGAGAATTTGAATAAAAGCATGAATAAGAATTTGAATAATGGTTTGAATAATGGTTTGAATGAAAATCTGAATAATTTTTTTAATGAAACCTGGTATGAAGGCCAAGATGAAACCTGGTATGAAGCCTCGCATGAAAACCAGTATGAAGTCCAAGATGAAGCCTCGTATGAAGGTCAGGATAAAGGCCAGGGTGAAGGCCAGAATGAAAACTTCAATAATGACCTCAGGGGAGGTTTGAATCTCAGGAAAATAAATATGCTCCTGGAGAATTCCGGTTTCTCAGTATCGCAATCCGAGCTGATTGAAATTCTCAAAAAACTGGTCAAACTGCAGGTGGTTGATTACCGGTTTGTTAATCCTGAAAATAGAGAAGCCAGAACTGGTTCCAGCCAGATAAAAAACAGGAAAACCAGTGAAGCTGATAATTTGAAGACTTTTGAGAAGCCCAAAGGAATAAAAGAGTCCAGGGAAATAAACACTCTGAATACTTCAAACACCTTGAGTGCCCCTGAAACAGTGCATTGGGCGGTTACTTATAGATGCAATTCAGATTGTCCTGATTGCTATGCCAGAAGGCATAAAGAGTCCTTTCCAGAAATGAATACCAGAGAGGCTAAAACCATGATTGACAGGCTGGCAGGTGCCGGAGTTTTCCAGCTGGCAATCGGGGGCGGAGAGCCTTTAATTCGAAGTGATATCGGGGAGCTGGTTTCCTGGGCTGATAGCAACGGCCTGATTGTCCACCTTACCACCGGCCGGGAAAATTTCACCCGAAAAGATGCAGAGGAATTATCGCCCGGCCTGACCTCCATCCAGTTTGGCGTGCAGCAGGATAAATTATTATCCAAAGAAAAAGAAAAAACCGCGGAAAGACTCCAGTTATCCTGTCTGATTGCCAGAGAAGCAGGAATTCGCCCTGGAGCCAATCTGGTACTGACCAGGACGGTTCTGACCAATTTCAGAAAGATTATCAGGTTATTAAGCGAAATCGGTTTTAAGAGAATAATCCTGCTGCGCTATAAGCCTCATGACAACAAGGAGCGCTGGCTAAAAGAAAGCGTGCCTCCCCGGGAATTCAAAGAATTTGAATCGGAAATAGTAAACTTTCTGAAAAGCTACAAAACGGGGATAGCAGATTTCCAGAGCAGCTTGCGGACTGAGTTAGCGGACCCCCTGAGCAGCTATTGGACTAAGTTAGCAGACCCCCTGAGCAGCTATTGGAAAATTCAGGAAAATGTGACCTTCCGGTTTGACTGTGCCCTGAGTTTCCTGCAGCGTCAGCTGGCTCCAGAAACAGCCAGAAAAGCTGGCATCCGGGGATGTGTAGCGGCTGATAGAATAATTGCAGTTGGTCCTGATGGCTCAATCTATCCCTGTTCTCAGCTGGTTTCCCAAAAAACTCGCGCCGGTAATATACTGGAAAATGATTTAGCTCGGCTGATAACCTCAAGCAAAAACTTAAAGAAATACCGCAATTTTAGAGATAAAAAAACTTTTCAGGAAAGCCTCTGCGGTATCTGTCAGGCAACCAGTCAGTGTGGGGGCTGCCGGGTTTTCAGTGATGATACCTTAAATGAAGATGCTGGCTGTCCCGGTCCGGTTATTAAAAACTTAAGAAATATGAACTCTAAGGAACGAAGGGCTGAGCTGAAGCATTATATTGCCGATCATGATTATATCACCGTGGAACAATACATGGAGAGATATGGGGTGGTGCAGAAAAAATCAGCCAGGGAATTGAAAAATATCAGCTGGCTGGTTAAAAAGAATGAGAGCGACACCGGCTGGAAAAAATCCAGCTGCTTCCTGAGTCGGGAAAACTGGCAGTCTCAGGAAATTGAGAAAATAATCGGTTATAACAGCAGTAGCATTCCCCGTGTTCCGTCAGAAAAAATTAGGGAGAGCATTAAAGATGATCTGGAATTTTATCCTGACTGGCTAAAGAAAATAAACCAGATTAACAGCTAAATTGATAAGCACTAAATTTCTGATCGAAGGGAGAATTTTCATGAAAATAATCAGCCTGAGAAAGGGTTTTACCTCGGATCACAGTTCAACCTCCTATGAATTTTTAGCAGTAGCTGAGCCTCTAGATCGGCAGGCCATCGAGGAAGTCAGTTCCCTCTCAAGCAGAGCGCAGCCCACCGACAGGACGGTGAGTTTTATCTATCATGGAGACTTTAATGATCTGCCCGGGGGCTGGACTCCCCTGATGGAGGAACATTTTGATATTATGTATTCTGAAAGCTACGACTGGTGGACCTTTGCAGTGGCCTTTCCGGTTAAATCCGAAGAACAGAGAGCCGAACTGGCAGAATATGAATTTTCCGGGCTGGAAGACCTTGGGGTTATGATTGATTTTC
>SLJX01000095.1 GCA_007134885.1 Halanaerobiaceae bacterium | reverse complement strand
CACGTTTTCAAAAAAAAGAAACTTGTTTTCTGTACAACTTTATCCAGGGCAGCTTTATCCAGGGCAACCATACAGCAATCCAAACCTACCAGCTGTACTCCAGGCCAACCCTGTTAAAATCAATCAGATTAATTTTTAAGTCGGGCCGCAGGCTGTAGTTAAACCCCAGCGAGTAGTTTCTCACCCCGGGTGGAAAATATCCGGTTAAACTTCCTCCGAATCTACCCAGCTGAATTTCATAACTGGCCCTAATCCCCATAGTTAAAGGTTCATAATCCAGAAGGTTTCCCACACCCAACCAGAATCGGGAGAGCTGGGTGCTTAAAATATCAAATTCCAGCCAGCCCTCCTTATAACCAATCTCGGTTAGGCCAGATTTTATACCCAGCCGGATCCGGTACATCGGAGAATAAACCAGCTGAATCTCGGATAAACGACTCTCGCCTGGGTTTTCCCGTGAGGAAACTGCAGAAAGCATAAATGAGTATCTGTTTTCCCGGGCTTCTGCAAAAAAATCATCCGGTTCCAGAGAGGGTATTCTCCCCATCAGGCTGTCCAACCAGACATGGTCAAGCTCATAAAGCTGCTTTAGCTCCGGACCTCTTACCAGCACCGGGACAGCCATATCCAGCCGATGCAGCGTTCGATGATCTCCCGGAGCAGTTCCTTCAGCAAAAAACTCCCCCTCCCCGGGAAAAGCTGTCATTATTATTAAATCTCCAGCATTGCTGTTCTGCATTAATCCATATATGCTTGGTGGTGCCGCCGGATATTCCAGCTCAAAGGTCAGCTCCAGCCACTCCTCTTTACTTAAATATTCTCCCTGATATCCGACTTCTTCATAGTTAAAAAAATCCTGCCCGCTGAAGATATAATTAATCCCATTATCTCGTGAGCTAATTATAATGCTTCCCTGCTCATGATAACCTATAATTTTATTCTCATCCTTGCAACCACTACTATCATTGCAACCACAACGATCCTGATAAAAAACCAGACTGATTGTATCTTCCTCCACAAGCTGCCTGGCAATCTCAGCTTGATACCCTTCAGCCAGCTGTTCCTCTCCCTGGTCCCATAAATAAATATTGGGATAGGTATATTTAGCCAGATTATCTCCCACTATTCTCGCTATAGCTTCAGCAGGATCAGGCTGATCACCAAACATCATTCCGTGGTCAGAATATATCAGCACATTGACATCATCATCCAGCCTTCTCATCAGCCGCCCAAAGCTCCGATCAAAGGCATACAACCTGCCAATCTGCGCCTCCCGCCCGAATACATGACCGTAAGAGTCCGTACTGTACCAGTAGCAGTCCACCGCTTTATAACGTTCAATTAAATCCGCAGCATTAACCAGAGCCGGTCCTCCCAGGCGGCTCGTCACCGGGATAATATATTTATCCAGATATTCTGCCAGTGGCAGTTCCAGGGCCAGCAGCAGCTGATTGCCATAGAGAGAATTTGTTCCTCCCCGGCGGGACATGGTCAGAGCAGTGGCATCCCGGATTCCCTTACCAGAAATCCTGCTCTGATTTAGCCTATCATATCCCTTCCAGGATAAAACCTCACCCTGGCTTATATCCTGGCCCTGCTTGATCCTGGAAATCACCACCGGAGTTAAGGGGGGATAATAAGTCTGACCCGATATTAGTTTGCCCTCCTCCAAAAATTCAGCCAGAGCCGGGAGATTCCCGGCCTCCAGCTCTTCTAAAAATAAATCATAGGATATCCCATCCAGGTGGATAAAAATAAAGCGCGGCTCATTTATCGGCTGCATAAAAGCCCCGGCAGCCGAAAAGAAGCATAGAAAAACAGCCAGCAAAATAACAGTTATCATCAGTGACTTACTGATAATTATTTTCATGATATTTCCCCCACCATCAAATGAGATAATATAAGACTTATTTATCAGTAACCTCTCTCAAGCTGACAACAATCCAGCTGGCAAATACCAGCATCGCTGCCCCATAAATCCCCGGCCCCCTCATTAAACTGGCAGCGTTATCAGCCGGCAGATTGCGGAAAAAATAAATTATCAGCCGTCCTCCTGAGAGCACCAGCCCAAATACTGCCGTAGCCAGCCCCGGCCTCCCAGCCCTCTCCGGTCTCCCCGTCCTGCCCTGCATAATCTTCCAGGCAATCAGAGAGGCCAGCAGAGCAGCCCCCATCTCATACAGCTGAGTGGGATGAACCGGCTGCACCGGCCTCAAAATTGCCAGAGGATTTGCTGTCACCTGATTGAGATGAGCCAGGCCGCCCCGGGGAAAACTGATGCCCCAGGGCATATCAGTGATTCTACCATAACAGCAGCCATTTAAAAAACAGCCCAGCCGCATCAGTGCCAGACCAATTCCGGCGTGAAACACAAACCGGTCAGTCAGCTTCCAGAAGGGCAGTCCAGCCCGACCAGCCAGCAATCTCCATGCCAGAAAAGAAAGAGCCAGCCCTCCAAAAAGGGTAAAATTCTTTAATTGCAGGGTGAAAATAGACGCTGGATTGTTCAATGTTTCAGACAAATTCATCAAGCTATGCAGTCCTCTGGCTCCCAGCAGAAATGCCCCGGCAACCACCAGAGAAGACACCAGAATCCACCTGATTGACATTCTATAGAATTTGAGATAAAGCAGAGCCACCAGCAAAAGATAAATTGCGGCTAAAATCCCAAAAAAGCGATAGGAACCAATGGCGATTATTGCTTCACCCCACCTGAGCTCCAGCAGTACCGGCCTCATTTTCCCTGCTCCTTTAATTAGATTTATTCCCAAGCGAAAAAAATACAGGACCACTGATTTTACCTAAATTACAGCAGCCAGTCAGATATCAAACTCAAAAATTGCTGACAGCTTAATCTTTTCAATTTGCTCTCTTAATCCTGTTAAGCAATCATTCCTAAAAATGCCAAAACCATCAGGAACAAGCTATTCCCGTCTTTCCACAGCCCAGTCACCGGTGATTCTAAATTCATCATCACTTATGGAAAAAGGCCCTCTCAGCTTATTATTCTCCACCAGATTCCCGATATATTCCACACTGGCCCCATCCTCAATAGTGGTCAGTGTTAAAGTATTATTTTCAAATACACCATCCAGCCGAAAACTTTCATCCTCCAGAGTCCTTACTAACTCATCCTGGTTGCTGACAAATTCCTCCAGTGCTGCAGAGCTATTACCACTAATTTCAGTTTCCAGCAAAAACATTTCAGCATCATAGAGGTGCTCTTCCTCCCGTCTCTCCAGCTCCAGTCTAATATTAAGAGGTGTATCAATCAGCATTTCCAGCAGATCAAGATCTTCAAAGATCTCACAGCCTTCATCCTGAGCAAAAGCCATCAGGGCAGAAAGTTCAGCCAGATTCCGGATTGTCATAGTCCCCGGCCAGGTTCCTGTTAAATCCCCAGCTTCAGCGGTAAAATTCACATCGCTGCGGCCTTTGTCTACTTCTATCTCCTCAGGTTCAAATTCATAGCCTGTTTTTTCCGGGATAACTGTAACTTCTCCCGCCATTAAATCCTGATACCAGAATCCTTCTTCATTGGTGGTAACTGTGGTCAGTTCCCGACCTCCAGCTCCCGAGCCCTCAAAGTGAATCTCAACCCCGGCAAGCCCGACTTCTTCAGTTTCCCCATCTTCATTTTCGATTTCCTCAATAACCCGGCCTGAAGCAGCAAATGCCAGCGGTACACGGAAGAAATCATACTCCGGACCATCGTAGGTCCTACTGGCTATTCTACCCAGCTCCAGTTGAGCTTTAGAAACCACTTTTGCTCCCAGGCTGACATCATATTCCCAGGCCCACTGGGTATGGTCTATATTAACCTCGCCCTTAGCCTGGGTATAACCCATTATTCCAACACCAAAGCCAGCTCTTCCCCAGATCAAACCTTCCAGAGCAATTCCGGCAAAAGCCTGGGCTTCAGCACTTGCTTTCAGGGTAACCGGCTTAATCTGCCATCCAGCTCCACCGAAACTGTATACTGTTTCAAAACCACCCGCTCTAGTATATTCCAGTCCCCCGCTATATTCCCGGGACCAGGTAACCCCGGTGGTAGCCCCACCTTCAATAGAGGCCTTGGCACCAGCCCGGAAAGCAATTCGGGGATTAACCCAGACCCCGGTAAAAATAGCAATTGGCGGCCCCTGGAGAACGAAAAGATCTATAAGTTCATCCTTTTCTGCTCCTTTTAAAGCTTCATAATTCACATCAATTTCGATGGCAGCATTGAGAATAAACTTAAGATAATCCAGCCGAACCCGATAGCGAATATTTTTATCAAAGTCCAGGGTGCTGTGCATTTTAATATGACCGCTAACTTTACCTCGATCCCCGGAAAACTCCCTTTCAAACTCAATTTTTTGCTCTCCAAAATCTATATCCAAAATTCTGACATCCTGAGCAACAACCATGCCCTGGACTAAATCTTCAAAATCAAAAGAACCGCTGACATTTATCTCACCATCTTCTATGACATCTTCAAGGGTAGCATCCACTAAGGAAAATGTCAGGCCATCAGCTGAAACACTCTCAATATGATGAATCAAACCATAGGGAGTTTTGTTATCGTCGTCAGGATCAGCTATAATGACATCGCCCGGCTGAAGTGATTCAACAAATCCTGTTCTTTCAGAAAAAACCAGCCTGCCCTGCTGCTGAGAAAAAGACTGAATATTTTTCTGCTCCTCAGGCTCAAATTTGCGGACATTATCATAAAGGTCCTTGATATCCTCACTTCTATCATATTCAATATCAATTACTAAATCGGGATCCGAAATTTCATCATCGTCATCGTCCGAGTCGTCAGGGTCGTCGTCATCATCACCCGGATCTCCAGGATCATCATCGTCATCATCAGGATAACCAGTAAAATTCAAATTTGACCTTGAACTGGTGACCGTTCTATCGGCTGGTTCAAATTCATAACCACTTTTTTGAGGTGTAATTGTAACCCGTCCCTGCAGACTGGTCTCCCAGCGGCCCTGAGAATCGGTTACTTCCTGACCGCTGGAATCTCCACTAAATATGACAGTAACTCCAGCTAAAGGCTGTCCGGCTTCATCAGTGATCTCACCAGAAACATTATAGGATTCAAGAATACCGGTTCCAGTACCCCCATCACAACCCCCCAGCATGCTAAGAGTAAAAGCTAGTATACAGACTAGAGCAATAACTTTCCCAGACCGATAAATCATAGGCTTTTTCCTCATGGATGACCCATCCTTAAAATGCTAATCTGTTTATTCATGTCCTTTCCCCCTAAAATTTATTATTTTCCATGCTCTGCATATATGGTATGATAAAGACACCCCTGCCACATTGAACATTTAACCCCGCCACCTGTTTCCCAGAATCCTCCTGTTAATAGCTTCCTCATCCTTAAATGTAACATAATATTTTGTTAATTAATATTACCCCTTTGGGTAGTATTCTCTAAAATTGTTGTTTTTTTGACAAAAAAATCCCTGTTGCCCGGCTCTGAACCGGAAAACAGGGAGAATTTACTGTTTAAAACTGCAAATCTATATCCTGACAGAGAGCTTATTTTGCATCAAAAATTTAAGATACCCACCTATCTATAATTTTAGTAATGCAAAAGTTCTAAAAT
>SLJX01000151.1 GCA_007134885.1 Halanaerobiaceae bacterium | reverse complement strand
ATCGAAAAATTTTTAATAGAAGCAATTAGCAGAAATTTCATAGAAGATAGACAGGACACACAGAGGTGCCCGCACGTAAACCAGATATTTGGCTGCTTTTGCGAAATTAATTCTCTGGTTATTTTCCTTTACGGGCAGAAAAAGTATGTGTAATGTGTCTGAAAATTTCATTTTTCAAAGAAATACGGTAATAAGATGTCGAGAAGATGTCGAGAAGCAGAAGAAAATAAAAGAACGCAGGGGATTGAACTTAGTCTAAATTCTTTAATATCAACCAACGGTTTACAAGATGATCCTAAAAACATGATCCTATAAAATATGACCCTAAAAACTAAAAATCTGATCAAAAATTTTTGGGCTGTGATCAAACATTTTAGTACTATGATCAAATATTTTAGTACTGTGAAAGGAGAGAATTTTGATGAACCGGGTTAAAATAGAAACTTTGGATGAGAAAGTGATTGAGCTTGAGGGAGGAATTCTGACAGATTTGAGCAATGAGTTAAGAGGAAATCTGCTGAAAATTGGAGACGAGGGCTATGATGAAGCCCGGAAGGTCTGGAATGGTTTGATAGACAAGAAACCTGCCCTAATCGTTCGTGCTCTCGGTCCGGCTGATGTTATCTCAGCTGTTAATTTTATCCGGGAGCATCAGCTGAAAAGTTCAATTCGAGCTGGAGGCCATAATGTTTCGGGAGCGGCTATTGCTGAGCAGGGACTGGTAATCGATGTTTCCCGGATGCGTAGTGTCCATGTTAATCCAGAGGAAAAAACGGCTGTGGTGGAAAGCGGTGCCCTGCTGGGTGATCTGGATCATGAAACTGCCCCCTTCGATCTGGCGGCTCCGGTGGGAGTAGTTTCTCAGACGGGAGTGGCCGGACTGACCCTTCATGGAGGTGTGGGCTGGCTGACAAGAAAGCACGGACTTTCAATTGATAATCTAAAATCAATTGAGGTAGTTACCCCTAAAGGGGAACTGGTCAGAGCTTCGGCAGATAATCATCCCGATCTTTTCTGGGCACTCAGAGGAGGTGGAGGAAATTTTGGAGTTATTACAGCCTTTGAATTTAATCTCCACACGGTGAAATCTCCGGTTTCAGTCATTATAACGGTATATTCGCTGGATAAGGCAGATAGTGTTATGACTTTTGTCCGTAAATATATGTCTTCAGCCCCGGAAGAACTAATGCTGATAGCTTCCTATGGCAGAGTTCCTGCTATGCCCGGAATTGCTGAAGAGGACCAGGGCCGGCCGGCTTTGATTCTTTTTGGCTGTTATTCCGGTCCAAAAGAGCAGGCTGAAGAAATTACCAGCCCGCTGCAGTCAATTGTTGAACCGATTGCTGACCTGAGTTATCCTGCGGCCTGGAAAGAAATGCAGCAGCTGCTTGATGAAGACTATCCTGATGGCAAATTATATTACTGGAAATCGATTTATCTGGACAGGATTAATGATGAAGTGCTTGACGTGCTGGAAAAGCACACCAGAAGCCAGCCTTCTCCTGACACGACCACTGATATCTGGTTTCTGGGTGGTTCCATGGGCCGCATTCCTGCTGAAGCAACGGCCTTTTTCAACCGTCAGCACTCCTATATGGTGGGGATTGAAGCTAACTGGGAAGATACTGATGATACAGAAGCTAATATTTCCTGGGCCCGGGCTCTTCACAGCGATTTGGAGAAATTACCCGGTGGAGGCAGATATCTTAATTTCCCGGGAGATCTTGATAAAAGGGAGTTAGTGCTGAGGGCTGCTTATGGCGATAACCTGGAACGTCTAAAGAAGATTAAGGCTAAATATGATCCTGATAATATCATGCCGGGACTGCTCAATATTTCTTAGCATAGACCTGAATATATTCCAGGAGCAGGGGCGATTGTTAATGCCCGTTCCCTGGCTCGCCTTTATGCCATGTTAGCCTGTGGTGGAGAATTAAATAACAGGAGAATTCTCAGTGAAGAATTAATAAACCTTGCCACTTCTCCAGCAACAGAAAATCCAGAGAAGGCTGATATTCACTGGTGGTTCAGACAGGGCCTGGGTTATACTCTTGGGGGAGGGCAGGGTCCCAGGGAAATGATGCCCAATTCTTTTGGTTATGAGGGGGTTGGCACCATTGAATTTGCAGATCCGGATCGGAAATTTTCTTTTGCCTTTCTTAGAAATCTGCTTGTTAAAAGTGACCCCAGCGAATTTTTTATTGTCAAAGAGGTTTTGCATAAAATTGAGGAAGTACTGGGTTTAACTTTATCCAATTAATTGTTAATTTCTTAATTGCTAACTCCCATCAGCTAGATTTAAGTGAGTCTTGAAAATGTCTTGACAATGGTACTTTTAAGTGGTATAAATAAAACTGTGGTATTCGGGAGCAATTTTCTTTGAAACCAAATTTAATACAGATAAAAACATCACCAATAAACAATAATCATCTAAACATATAAAATGATTAAACAAAGCTATTTCTGCGGAAGGGTGGGTGAGTCTGGCTTAAACCGCTCGACTCGAAATCGAGTAGACACTTAACCGTGTCTCGAGGGTTCGAATCCCTCCCCTTCCGCCATTTATATTGATGAGAGATAAAAAATTATTTTTCCTGGAATTTTGCCGGGATAAATATTGAAATTTACCCTGAGATAAGTTATAATACAAAGGCGGTGGCTGGAAAAGCTGCCAGCAGGCATGGATCTGCAGGTATTGATCTGCAGGTATTGAGCTGTAAGTAAAACCAGCAAGCATCAAAATAATTGTTTTTAATTATGCGGGAGAGGTGTCCGAGTCTGGCTTAAGGAGCATGATTGGAGATCATGTGTAGCCCTTGTTGGCTACCGAGGGTTCGAATCCCTCCCTCTCCGCCATTTTAATTTGCAGTGTTTTTTTGCTCTTTCTTCAGCTCTTTTTTAGCTCTGATATTGTTTTGTTTAGGTTAAGCATTGCTGCAGTCACAAATAGATATATCGACTACACATGATTTTTGGCCGAAAAAAACCTAATCATGTGTACCGCTCCCACCTAAAATTATTGCTGAAAGGTGGGTTTTTTTAATGCTAAGAAAGAAGTTATTTAGTAGGGAAAATGACTACCTTTTTTGTACTATTTATGGAGATCAGCTTACCAGAGCTGGGCTGGCTAGAGCTATCCAGAATTATAATAGAAAACGGGGTGTTGATAAAACCTCCACGCATCTATTTAGACATACTTTCGCTAAGTTGTGGATTAAAAATGGAGGAGATATATTCAGGCTGCAAAAGATATTAGGCCACAAAAGCATGGAAATGGTAAGAGAATATGTCAATATGTTTGGCGAGGACTTAAAAGATAACTTTGAGAGATATAATCCCATTAATCAATTTAAAAACGTTAAGAAGGATCCAATCCAGATGAACTAAATTCTGCTGGTTAAGTTATTGATAATTGTAATGAGAAAAACTATTTGATTTGGGATTAACACTGTTAACACTGGTATAAAAATTTCCATGGGGCTGCTGAAATAAAGAAAGTTTATGTGGGCTCCAGGTGATTAATTGCTTTTTGATTTTTAAGTTCGAAATCCCGCCCCTTACTAATAAAGAAAATGGTGATACTAATCTACCAATTTCAAGACTTGACTGCTATTTGTAAGCTCTGTAAGGGGCTGAGATTGTTCTTGAACCAGCGTGTATAGCCTGGACAACTAAAAATTAAGATGTAAAGAAACTGCCTGAATAGCCTAATACACGACCTATGACGGACATAATGTTAGCCCTCCTGCTATTTTTTGTATTAGTGGGAGGGTGTTTTGATTTAGATATAATTACTGAAACTAGGTGTTTGAGATGATAAAACTGGAAACTTAAAGGAATTTGAGGTTTTTTTCAGAATATTAGTAGTAAAGAGGGTAATTGCAAAGCCATCTTGAACACTAGAGCAAAAAATCAACCAGCTTATATGGCTTTTCCAATTCTACATGTTCAGTTATTCGCACTAAATAATTATAACAGGAGAGAGGTTTCGTATAAGACATGAACTTTATATGCAGAGCCTGTAGTGTGGTTTATCCAGCTATGGAGTGGAATAATGCCACCAGAGTTGTGATAAAAGAAAATACATTTATGCCTATTCAGAATGGATACAATTGTAGCAGCTTATTATGGTGCTGTCCTAACTGCAGTGAAGGTAGAGCTGATGTGAAAGTTAAATTAGTGGAGGTATAAAGCAGGTAGGGAACAAGGCTATTTTAGTTTTAGGAGATTAAAAAACCAATTAAAAATAGGGAATGTGAAGGGAATTGCAAGATAACTTTTAGCAACAATAGTTATTGGCTATATGTAAGATGTAACTTGATATAGGGAAACTAAGGAGGGCAAGTTTTACACTAAAAATCCCTGTAATATCAGGGTTTATCTAGGATTTGACGCATAGTAAAGTTAATATTTTTGACAATACATAACTAGAACAGGAGGTGCTTATTATGTCTAAAAACGACAAATTAACCTGGCAGGGAAAGATTATATCTGTCCAGCCTCGCATTAGATTAACCAGATCATTTGACGAAAGATACCACACTTATTTAGGTTTTTTGCTTACAATAGAAGGGAAAATTGAAGAGGAAGAAAAGAAATTTTCTATAGGAGTAGGAAAAGCTACTCAGGCTAAGCATGAGTTTAAATTTGGAGATATAGTCAGCGGAAGTTGCCTGCTTCCCCAAAACCCCAACAAAGAACCTGCCGACTTTTATAAAGCTTCTCAATTAAAAACTCTTGAAGAGAGCTTAGAAGAAAATAATCCCCCGCCCTGGCATGGTGTACCTCCAACCTTAGAAGAATACCGAACTAGAGGACATAGAAGGCTGTCAAAAAGGACATATAATATCAAAATGCACCTCCTGCATCTGGGGCTGCTGGATGGCTGTAGAGATGATAATTGACCAGTGGAATCCTAATAATGTTAGATACCGTAACGAAACCTTTTGCTATGGCCCAAAATCCTGTGAATACTATAAGCCTGGACCCAATAGAATAGTTCCTGGCAGAAAGGGCATGATGTGGGAAGAACCTGACTGGATAGATGAAGAGGCTACATCTCAAAGAGACCCAGATGAGTAGAGGATATTTAGGAGTTTGATGTTATTAATTTAAAAGAAACAAATAGCGGGAGAAATTGACTTTTAATTAGGCAAAGAGGTAGGATAGCTGCATATTTCGTATAAATTTAAAGGAGGCAGATTAGTAATGACAAAGAAGGAGTTAGTTGACAAAGTAGCAGAAAATACTGAACTAACTAAAAAGGACACTGACGAAATAGTTAATACCTGTTTTGAGACTATTATGGAATATCTTAAAAGTGAAGCCGAAAAGCCAGAAGAGGAGAGAGAAAAAGTCCAGATCACAGGTTTTGGAGCATTTGATGTAAGAGACCGAGCAGCAAGGAAGGGCAGAAATCCTAACACAGGCGAGACAATTTCTATTGAGTCCCGAAAATTCCACATTTTAGACCAGGGAAATTTTTTAGAGAGGCAGTGGAATAGGAGCAGGTAAATGTAGTTTGCTTAAAAATGAGGGATTTGGGCTAATATGTTTTGCTGGTTTACAATAGGAGGAGATTATACAAAACATTACAAATAGAGGATGGGAGAGTGATTGTCAGATAATTTATAGCAGCAATGGTT
>SLJX01000048.1 GCA_007134885.1 Halanaerobiaceae bacterium | reverse complement strand
GATCGCTGCTGTCAGCGTGGTCTTGCCGTGGTCAACGTGACCGATTGTACCGATGTTAATATGGGGCTTTGTCCTTTCAAACTTTTCCTTTGCCATTTTTTCTCATCCTCCCTTGATTTCTGATCCTGTTAGCAAACCTCAAAATCTGATAACATTGCAAGTTCTCCTGATAAGATTAAGATTTATTTTTATTATTTTTATTAAAAGCTCCAATAACCCGGCCCTGGCAGATTTAAACAGGGCTGATTACCGGGCTGCTTAAGAATTAGCTAAAAACTGCAGACAAAGACTATGTAAACCAGATTCCGCCCTGAGAAAAGCAGGAACGGAACAGTCTGGTTAACATTCCTTGCTAAATTTATTCTAAAACTGCTTTTTCTGGCTTTGTTTTTGATTTTGCTATAATTTTATTTCAAGCTCTTAAACCTGCAAAGCTGCTCCATTTCCACTATATCTGATCATATCTGCTTTTTTACCAGGCTGCCCATCCCTGTTTTTAAAAAGCTGCTTCAAGCGGCCATAAATTTTGTCAGCCCGGCCGGGCTGGAAAACTTCCAGCAGCTTTAAAAGCTATTAGCAGATATTATTCTTCTCGAGAAAATCCTCCAGCTTGCGCTTGACCCGCTGCAGGGCATTATCCACCGATTTCACATGTTTATCAATGGAATCGGCGATATCCTGATAGGATTTGCCCTCCAGATACTCCTGGAGAACATCATACTCCAGATCGCTGAGCATGTCAGTGATCTCGCCTTCAATCAGCTGATAGGTCTCCTTGCCGATGAAAAGCTGCTCGGGATTGCTGAGTTTGCCGCTTTTTAAAACATCCAGTAGGGTTCTGTCCGATTCTTCGTCATAGATAGGTTTGTTTAAAGAAATGTAGGAATTCAGGGGTTGATGCTTTTGCCTGGTGGCTGCTTTAATAGCGGTAATTATCTGGCGGGTTATGCACAGTTCAGCAAAGGCCCGAAAAGAAGCAAGGCGTTCAATCCGGTAGTCTCTAATCGCTTTATAAAGGCCAATCATTCCCTCCTGAACAATATCCTCCCTGTCAGCTCCGACCAGGAAATAGGAACGTGATTTAGCCAGTACAAAATTCTTATACCTCTTGATTAAAACTTCCTGTGCTTCACAGTTGCCTTGATGAATATGTTCAATCAATTCATCATCAGACATCTGGGTAAAATCTTCGTAGCTGATCCTTTCCTGGGCATTTCCTTTCAACCGACATCCCCTCCCTTTGTACATTATCATTATACTTGCTTATTTTTTTTTAGTCAAGTTAAAATTTCATTCTGCCTGACTGTTTCGAATACAATAATACCGGCTGCCACCGAAGCATTAAGGGAGCCGGGATGTTCTAAGACCGGAATGGCCACCAGAAAATCGCAGTTTTCCCGAACCAGCCGCCTGAGCCCGCTGCCCTCGCTGCCAATCACCAGGCCCAGGGCACCGGTCAGATCGGCCTGATAATAAAGCTGCTCAGCGGCAGCATCAGCACCGGCAATCCAGCAGCCGGCCTCCTTCAGGCGGGACAGGGCCCGGTTCAAATTGGTCACCTGGCAGAGGTCGATCCACTCCACTGCCCCGGCACTGGCCTTAACCACCGTCGGTGTCACCTGGCTGGAGCGGTTTTTGGGATAGATTACAGCGGCAAATCCAGCTGCCCGGGCTGTCCGGATTAACGCCCCAAAATTATAGGGATCCTGGATCTGATCCAGCAGGAGAAAGCGGGGATTGTCAAACTCAGCCAGGGCCGACTCCAGCACATTCTCCAGATGAAGGTTTTTAAGCTCCTCGCCCAGAGCAACCACTCCCTGGGGGTTGGCGGTCCCGGCCAGCTCGGCAATGCGGCTCTCGCTGACCCGGGTGAGCTTGACTCTCTGCTCTTCAGCTCTGGCAATGATTTTCTCTACGGCCTCCCCCTGGCTGTTATGAGCCAGAAAAATTTCCTTAAGCCGGCGGGGGCCGGCTAAAGCCTCCAGTACCGGATTTCGCCCCGGAATTTTAGCCATTTACTGCTTCCTCCTTCGGTTCTTACAGCTTCCTCCAGGCCATCGTTCTCTTTTCGCTTCTGCCAACCGGGATTAGCTATAAAGATGATAGACATAAAGATTATCGGCCTTGCTGTCATCGGTCTTACTTTTACTAGCATTTTCCTGCTTCCTGACCAACAATTTTTCCGGTCATTTCTTTCTTTTTTATAGTTCTTTGCTATTTATTGGTTTCACTGCGAAAAGCTGTTTTTCTGAAGATTTGTTTGATAGGATCCCTGTCATAACAGGGATTATAGTTTCAAAATCTGACGATATCGACTTTATGCAGTGCAATCATTTATTGGTTTGTTATTTATTTCTTTGCTATTTTTATTTTTTATGTCTTCTGAACCAGCAGCTGCCTGCCGAAATACCTCTAGCAGAACTCCATCTATCTAGCAGGATTCACTCTAGCAGGACTCCCTCTTTCTAGCAGGATTCACTCTAGCAGGACTCCCTCTTTCTAGCATAACTACCTCTAACAGGATTCACTGTAGCAGGTCTTATTATCTCTCTTTATCTTCTTAATCTTCTTCCTCATCGGACTTAATTTTCTCAAGCCTGCCGCAGCTCAGCTCACCTTCGGGACACTCCCCCTTTACCTCACAGTCAGTTCCAGCCTTGTCAAAAAGCACAGCTGTTACCTCCCGGACCTGCTTAAGCATCTGTCTTGCCAGGCCGCGGATCTCCCACTGGGCCCGGCTGCAGCAGCGCAGCGAGAAGAAATGATAGAGAGAGCGGGCATTATAGGTAACCACCAGGTTGGTCTTAATTGCCGGCAGCAGAAAGCGAGCATCCTCGGGAGGAACATCCTCAGCCAGCAGCCGGTCATAAAGCTCCTGGCTCTGCTGATAGTGTTCTTTAAACTCCTTAAGCACCTGGCCGCCGGCCCTTTTGATGCTGGGGGGGATGATATAGGAAAAACCGTCCTCCTGAACGTAGCGCTGGGAGCGCTGGCTGTAGGAAACTCCCACCCGCTGACGGACCAGCTGATGGCTGGTAACCCGGCTGCAGACAATATGGAAGGCAAAATAGGCATGTTCCAGAGTGGAATAGTGCCCTAAATCCAAAATCTTCCTGACCAGCTCTTCTTTCTCCTCCCGGGACATCTGTTCCTGCAGTTCCTCGGCTCCCTGCCGGGAATAGCAGAGCCGGGCGGCCGTGGCAACCTTCTCCTCAGCCTTCTCATCGTAATCAATCAGCCGGGCCCGGGGTTTAACTTCCATCATTATCACTGCTTCTCAATTTCCACTCCGGACCCCGGGGGGTATCCTTAATTTCAATACCCATCTTCTGGAGGTCATCCCGGATCCTGTCGGCCAGCTCGAAGTTTTTCTCCTCTCGGGCTTCCTCCCGGAGCTTAACCACATAATCAACCAGCTCGGCAAACTTACCGCTCTCCAGTTCAGGGCCGGCCACCTCCAGTTTCAAGCCCATAATCTCCGCCAGCTTCCCCAGCAGTTTACGGGCCTCCCGGAGCAGCTGCCTGGTATTCCTGCCCAGCTCAAAATCCTCAGAGTTGATGAAGCTGTTAATATCGCTGGCCAGATTGTGGATAACCGCCATGCCCCGGGCGGTGTTGAAGTCATCATCCATGGCCTCACCAAATTCCTGGCGGTGAGCTTTAAGCTTATCGACAAACTCCTCCTGGAGAAAGAGCCGGTCATCCTGATCAATCTCCTCATTTTTATCCAGGAGATTATCGAGCTCTTCAGCTGTATTAAGCAGTTTCTTCAGACTTTTCCGGCTGTTCTTAAGCTCCTCAAAGGAAAAGTCAATCGGGCTGCGGTAGTGCTTGGTCAGGATATAATAGCGGATCTCATTGGCGGAAAATTCCTCTAAAAGCTCCCGGGTGGTATAAAAATTTCCGGTAGACTTAGACATCTTCTCACCCGACATATCCACGGTACCGTTGTGCAGCCAGTATTTGACAAAGGGGCTCTCACCGGTGTAGGCCTCGGACTGAGCAATCTCGTTCTCATGATGAGGAAAGATTAGATCAGTGCCTCCTCCGTGAATATCGAGCTTGCCGTCAAGATACTTTAAAGACATGGCCGAGCATTCAATATGCCAGCCTGGCCAGCCTGGTCCCCAGGGACTCTCCCAGTTAGGTTTTTCTTCATAGCTCTTCCAGAGGGCAAAATCCAGGGGATGGCGCTTACTGGCATCAACCTCAACCCTGGATCCGGCCTCCATCTCCTCCAGCTTACGGCCGGAAAGCATGCCGTAATCCTCAAAACTCTCCACGCTGAAATAAACACTGCCTTCGGCCTCGTAGGCATGGCCCCGCTCGACTAAGGTCTCTATCATTTCAATTATCTCCGGTATATTATCGGAAACCCGGCAGAAATAATCCGGCATCTCCACATTTAAGTTTTTCAAATCATCAATATAAGCCTCGGCATATTTGTTGGCCAGTTCCATCGGCTTGAGGCCCTCTTCTTCAGCCCGGGCCACGATCTTCTCATTGATATCGGTAAAATTCTGGATGTATTTCACCTGATAGCCCTTGTATCTTAAATAGCGGCGGATGACATCATAGTTGATAGCCCCCCGGACATGGCCCAGATGGGAATAGTTCTGGACTGTCAGGCCGCAGACATACATCCTGACCTCGTCTTTAACATGAGGGACAAATTTCTCCTTTTTGCCGGTTAAAGAATTATAAACTTTCATCCTTGGCCTCCTTTATTCTCCCTGCTCTAAAGCCAGCTCAAGCCGCCGGCAGGTCTCTTCTTGGCCCAGCAGCCAGGCAAATTTAACCAGACCCGGTCCCGAGCCCCGCCCGGTCAGGGCCAGCCTCAGGGGATGGTAGAATTTGCGGCCGCCGATGCCGGTCTCCTTTCTGACCTGCTGAAAAACTTGATTGATCCTTTCTTCGCTGTAGTCAGCCTCACCGGCCAACCCGGCCAGTTCAGCTTTTAGCCTCTGAAATACCTCTCTAACTTCTGGATCCTGAAAATCCTGGGCTGCTGCTTCGGAATCCTCCTGCTCCAACTCGGTAAAAAAGAGCTCAACCTCAGCGGGCAGTTCAGCCAGGCAGCTGATTCCCTCCCGACTCAGATCAATAACCTCTTTCAGCCAGTCCCGGTCAGGCTCTCTCTCCCCGCTGAATCTTCCAGCCTCCATGAGCCAGCTGGATTTATCCAGATAGCCAGCCTCTTTAAGATGGGGCAGGGACAGCTCCAGCAGCCGATCCAGATCGGCCTCCCTCAGATAGGCATTATTCATCCAGTTCAGCTTCTCCCGGTCAAAGACCGCCGCGCTCTTATTGACCCGGGAAATATCAAATTTCTCTACCAGCTCCTCCCGGCTCATAATCTCCTGCTCATCCTCGGGCGACCAGCCCAGCAGCGCCAGAAAGTTAAAAAGAGCCTCGGGCAGATAACCCTGCTCTCGAAACTCTCCCAGATAAACAGCCTGCTCATCGGAGCGCTTTTTCAGCTTGGCCCGCTCCTCATCCAGGATGAGAGGCAGATGGGCAAAGTCCGGCACGAAAAAACCCAGCGCCTGATAAATCTTAACCTGCTTGGGGGTGTTGGAAAGATGGTCTTCGCCCCGGATTACCTGGCTGATCTCCATCAGAGCATCATCGACCACCACGGCAAAGTTGTAGGTCGGCATACCGTCAGATTTTTGAATGACAAAATCATCAAAATCCTCACTGGAAAAACTAACCTCGCCCCGGATCAGATCCCTGACAACAATCTCCTCGGGAGTTTCCGGCATCTTAAAGCGCAGCACATAATCGGCATCCCCAGGAACTTCAGCCGGATCTAAATCCCGGCAGCGCCCATCATAATGGGGAATCTCCCCGGCCTCCTTCTGCTGCTGACGCATTTCCTCCAGCTCCTCTTTGCTGCAGTAGCATTTATAGGCTTTACCCTCCCTGAGAAGCTTATCCAGCTGCTGCTGATAAATCTCCAGCCGCTCCGACTGGCGGTAGGGTCCGTAGTCCCCACCCCGGTTGGGGCCTTCATCAACATCCATCCCCAGCCAGTTCAGCTCCTTAAAGATGATTTCTTCAAACTCCCGGGTGGAGCGTTCGGTATCGGTGTCCTCTATTCTGAGAACCAGTTTCCCTCCTTTTTTCCGGGCCCAGAGCCAGTTAAACAGCGCCGTCCGGATGTTGCCCACATGAATCTTTCCAGTGGGACTGGGAGGAAATCTCAGCCTCATCTCCTTCTCTTTCTGCATCTTTAAAGATCATCTCCTTCTCCAGCAGATTATTTTTACATTTATATCATCTAAGGCTTTTTTGATTATAATTTGTTATCAACTGACTAAATAACTGACTAAATAACCGAGGTTCCAATCGTCAGCATCTCGGTACCATCGACCAGAGCATGGCCGAACCTGCCGAAGATAGCAACACAGACATAGCCATCGCCCTTAACCACGGCAATTTTAAAGCCGCCTCCCAGTCCGGGATTAATCAGAGCCAGCTGACTGTAGGCATCCTTGACAGCATTGGAAATGGCCATCTTCTGCCGGGGATTCTCTTCAATCACATCCCGGGCAATTGCCGCCACTGTGGTGCTTTCTCTAAGTTTGATCGGCAGCTTTTCAGCGCTGGCACCGGTCTGGGTAATGGCGCCCTGATAACCGTAACCCCTGATTTTTTCCAGCCAGTACTCCTCATACTCCCGGCTCCTGGTCATGGCCAGATAGATAGCGGCGCTCTCAGGGGTAACAATATCTTTGTGGGTATCCATATCATCCTGATCCTGGCGGACATATCCCTCTACAATATCCTCGGCGGTGATAACTCCCACCAGTTCTCCATTTTCAAAAACTGGTACTCCTCCTATCTGGTGCTCGGAAATTATCTGGGCCACCTTCTTGACCGATTCTTCGGCCTCAACTTTGATCAGGTCCCGGGAAACCAGACTGGAGATACTGGCACTAAGATCCTTCTTCTCCATGAAATCTCCATCAGTAATAATCCCGACAACCTTATCATTTTCATCCACCACAATCAATCTGCCAATTTTATTGATCGACAGCAGCCTTTCTGCTTCCAGTAAGGTGGCATCTTCTTCAATGGTTATTGGATTTTTGGTCATAACATCTCTTACCTTCATTAACTATCACTCCTGCTCTGGGTAAAATTTTTTTCCAGCAGCACCACTGCCTGGGCAGCCATACCCTGATTTTCACCAATAAATCCCAGCCCCTCGGTGGTGGTTGCTTTAATATTCACTCTATCATTATTAATCCCCAATGTACAGGCTAAATTTTTCCCCATGGCCTCTTTGTATCCGTTTAACCTGGGACTTTCAGCAATTATGGTGATATCGAGGTTTATAATTGCAAAACTTCCCTCCAGAAACTCAGCCCTGAGATGCCCGAGCAGATTGAGACTGCGAACACCTTTGTATTCCGGATCGCTGTCGGGAAAAATTTCCCCGATATCGCCCTTTCCCAGGGCTCCCAGAATGGCATCCATTACCGCATGAGTTAAAACATCGGCATCAGAATGACCATCAAGTCCGTATTCATGGGGAATTTCACAGCCCCCCAGCACCAGACTGCTCTCCGGGATGAATCTATGGAAATCAATTCCCTGGCCTATTCTCAGCCTGTCTCTGTTTCTCTCCTTTTCTCTACTTATCTTTTTTTCTCTGCTTCTCTTCTTTTCTCTGTTTATCTCCTTATCTCTGCTTCTCTCCTCTCCCATGTTTCCACCGCCTTAGCTATCTTCTCTTCAGCTCTTCTCTTATTTCTCTGACTTTTCCTATCCTGCTGCTAGCAACATTTTCAAAAAAGTTGCTTCCTAACTCCTCTTAATATCAGCTCCTGCTGCCTGACCTTTCTATAATATCAATGATATCTCTCAAATATTACTGATGTTACTCATTAATATCAATATTAATGATATTGCTCCCTAATAAATAACATAGCCCCCAATAATATGATCAAAATAATATGATCAAATTTTCTCTCCCAATCTTTCCTATCACCAAGCTTACTTGCCTTATCCCTAATCTTCCTTATTAACAGGCCTCATCTTCTGAAAGTCTTCTTCTCCACTTCTTCCAGCAGGTACCTGGCCCGGGCCAGATCCTGGGGAGTGGTAAGCTTAAAATTCCTTTCCTCGCCGGCCACCACGTAAACTTCTTCACCTAAAAGCTCCACCATCAGAGCATCATCATTAACCCTGACCTCGGAACCGACACTATCATGAGCCCTGGTTAAAAGCTCACAGGAAAAGGCCTGGGGAGTCTGGACCGCCCTCAAAGAATCGCGGTCCAGAGTTTCCTCAACCAGGCCTGCAGAGTTAACCTTTTTAATTGTATCCTTTACCGGTACAGCAGCTGTAACAGCCTGATGCTGTTCCAGGGCTTTAAGAACCCGGGCAATCAGGTCATGAGAAACAAAGAGCCGGGCCCCATCATGAATCAGGACCTGTTCCACTTCCACATCCAGGGCTGCCAGACCAAGACGGACGGTCTCCCGTCTG
The DNA here is from genome assembly GCA_007134885.1 of Halanaerobiaceae bacterium. Lineage (GTDB taxonomy): Bacteria > Bacillota > Halanaerobiia > Halanaerobiales > Halarsenatibacteraceae > T1SED10-84. The sequence continues at coordinate 10,998 of SLJX01000048.1, read as the reverse complement.
GTTCTACCGCCAGCCAGAACCCTGACAGGAGTCCCGGCAAAGTCCAGTCCGCACAAAACCTCATTCTTACAATAATCAATATCCTCTTCAGTCACCATAATATTCAGCTGGCTGATTTTATCCCGCCAGCCCTGAAAGGCCCTGAGGGTATAGTGCAGGACCGGCTTATCAGCAAGTTCTATAAACTGTTTTTTATCCTCCCGCTGCATTCTGCTTCCCCGTCCGGCAGCAGGAATAATAACTCCCAGCTTCATTATTACTCTCCTCATTATTCCTTTAATTATTATAACTCTGGTTAATATTCATTTATCGCACATATGAATGATAGAGCAGCAATTTATAATAAATTTTTTACAATAATATCATGGTTCAGCTGCGAAAAGTCATTTAACTGGCAATTTGTTTGACAGGTTAACTGATATGATGGAAATTATAATTTCGAAATTTTGATGATATCGACTTTATGCAGAGCAATCATATCATAATCAATTAAAGATTTTAACCAAAATCTCTATAACATAACTGCTCCTATAACATAACTAATATGTTGATACATTGTTGATACATTTAACTTAAATGCTTATCAAAATAACCTTGCTGCTGCGATTAGATCTAATGAGACTGCAGCGAACCGGAGGCAATTCAGTTATAGGCTTCCTGCTCTTCAGATTTCGGTTTGGCAAAGATCATCCGGCCAGCAGCAGTCTGGAGAATACTGGTCACCAGTACCGAAATATCATCGCCGATGTAATTGATCCCATTATCAACCACTATCATGGTACCATCATCAAGATAGCCCACTCCCTGACCGTCCTCTTTGCCCTCTTTGATCACCTTAACATCCATCTCCTCGCCAGGAAGAACTACAGGCTTAACAGCATTGGCCAGTTCATTAATATTAAGAACCCCGACTCCCTGAAGTTCAGCTACTTTATTGAGATTATAATCATTGGTGACAATAACCCCCTGCATCAACTTGGCCAGTCTGACCAGTTTGCTGTCAACCTCCGGAATTTCTTCAAAGTCACGGTTAATAATTTCTACCTGTATTCCTTCATCCTGCTGCATCTGTTTGAGAATGTCCAGTCCCCGGCGGCCCCGGTTGCGCTTGAGTACATCAGAGGAATCGGCAATGTGTCTCAGTTCTTCCAGAATAAACTCTGGAATAATAAGGTTGCCCTCCACAAAACCAGTCCGGCAGATATCGGCAATCCGGCCGTCGATAATCACACTGGTATCCAAAATTTTATTGAAGGTAAAATCCTCAATACCTTCAACCTCTCCATAGTTAATTACATTCTTGCTCTGGGTAAAGAAAAAATCGCTGATCTCCTCCACCCGGCTGATTGCCAGAGAAAATCCCAGATAGGTAGCAGTAATATTGATTAAAATCTGCAGAGGAAGGCCCAGCCTGGGGATATTGGGAATAGAAAAAGCAAAATTTATAAGTGCTCCAAGTATTAATCCAACAATTATACCCATCAGTCCAACAGCGGCTTTTTTCCAGGTAATTTCCTTAATCCTGGTTTCAAAACTTAAAACAAACTGCAGAATTTTTTCAACCGCCATAGTCAGGGCTAAAAATCCAAACAATCCCCCGGTTAAAAGGCCAACGAATTGAGCGCTGGTAAAAATATTATTAATATTATTAATAGTCAGCTCCACTTCACTGGCCATGCCCATAATTATTACCAGATTATAACCAATTACCGCCCCAAATATTGTTAAAACAGCCCGCATCAACTTTTTCAGCAACAGTTTCACCCCCCTTCTGTCTCAGAGAAAACGATCTTCAAGATATAATCCCGGCCAGAATAATTGAGCCAGATCCGGCAGAAGATTTCCTCATTTTCCAGCATTCCCTGCTATAATTTTTTCTTCCACTTCAGCTCTAGACTTTTCCAGCAGCATTTACTCTTATTCATCAGCTTTCATCAGCTTTACTGCCTATTTTCACTGATTGCAGCTCCAGACTATTTTGGAACTAAAAGCAGCAAAACAATAAACTCATTTTGCTGCTAATCATTGTATGCTCTTATCCCCAGCATTATTTATCTTCTTTTTCATTATCAATATGAGGGTTATCTTCAAAAGCCTCCGATATGAGCTTTTCAATCTCATCTTCATCGGCATCCTTGGCCAGAACCAGTTCGCTAACCAGAATCTGCTTGGCATTGCTGAGCATCTTCTTCTCTCCGGTGGAAAGCCCCTTCTGCTCATCTCTGATATGAAGATCCCGGACCACTCCTCCAACCTCATAAATATCTCCGGTCTTGAGTTTCTCCATATTGGCCCGGTAGCGCCGGTTCCAGTTCTGGGACATCTTGCTCTTCTCGCCCTTTAAAAGAGCAATAATCTGATCAGCCTCTTCTTCATCGATGATACCTCGCACCCCGATTTCATCAACCTTATCGACCGGGATCATAACCTTCATTTCCCCGATGGGAAGCTTCATGATATAATATTTCTTCTCCTCACCCAGAATCTCTCTGGTTTCAATGCCAACAATTGTTCCTGCCCCGTGGTTGGGATAAACGACCTTATCACCAATTTCAAACATTTATAAAGATCAGCTCCTTTAAACCAAACTATAATAGGCCTAAATTATATTATACCACTGAAAAATTTTACTGTCAATTCAAACAAATTCCTTCATATCTCTATTTCTCTAAAGGATTTATTACCCGGTTTTTACTGACTTCTCCCACTTTACTGACTTCTCCCACTTTCATTTTTTACTGACTTCAAATAAGTTTATTTACTGATGAGTTTATTTGCTCCTGTTTCAAATCTCACCATCTATTTATCTTTTCTTTTTATATATGGCTCTGCTGCGAAAAGTTGTTTTGCTGGCAATTTGCTTGACAGGATGACTGATATGATGGGGATTATAATTTTGAAATTTTGATGATAATGACTTTATGCAGTGCAGTCATATATTTTTCATTCTATTTTTCTTTTCTCTTTTTTATTCTCTTTTTATGTTCTCTTTTTTGTCTCCATTTTCTGCTGTCAGGCTTAAACCTGCAGCCTGAAGTGCAATTTTCTCCTCCATTTCTCGCTTCTTTGCTGCTCTGAAACATGTTTTAAATATGCCGGTTTTAAATATGCCGGTCCAGCAGCACCTGGTCTCTCAGGCGACGCAGTCCATCTTTGATGGATCTGGCCCGGACTTCACCAATTCCGTCAACCTCATCCAGCTCCTCCGGAGTAGCATTGATAATCTTATCAAGGTTCTCAAAATGGTTAATGAGATTTTCAATGACCGGCATTGGCAGCCGGGGTATCTTGCGTAAAATACGGTAACCCCGGGGGGAAACCGAAAGATCCATAGCATTGACACTGCCACTTAAGCCCAACGCTTTGCTGATGGTTCCCGAGGAAAGCATCTCATCTGAGGACCAGTCGGTCAGTTCATGGAGAAGGGTCTCCGGAGTCAATTCCTCCTCATCTTCGCCAAATTGATAATAATCCCGGATCAAAAGAACCCCTTCTTCTTCCACATCGGAAATTAGCTCCTCCAGCTGCATTTTAACCAGACGCCCCTCGGCCCCCAGCTCAATTATGTATTTCTCTATCTCTCGCTGGATTTTGAGGACCATCTCGGTCCGCTGGATCACTGTCACCACATCAGCAATCGTCACCAGATCTTCAAATTCCAGGGCACTCAGGTTGGTCAGAGCCTGGTCCAGAACAGAGCGGTATTTATCCAGGGTTTGAACAGCCTGATTGGCTTTGGAAAGAATTACCCGAATATCCTCCAGCATATGCTTGGAATTGCCTTTATAAAGGGTAATAACATCCCTGCGCTGGGAAATAGCAACCACAAGTTCATTGGTCTGCTTGGCCACCCTCTCTGCAGCCCGGTGTCTGGTCCCGGTTTCTTTGGAGGGAATGGTATAATCGGGGATCAGCTGAGCATTGGCAAACAGTATTTTATCAACATCATTATTTAGAATGATAGCTCCATCCATTTTAGCCAGCTCATAAAGCCGGGCCGGTGTGACATCAGCATTAATGGAAAAACCTCCATCAACAAGATTCATTACTTCTTCACTATCTCCGACCACTATCAATCCCCCGGTTTGAGCCCGCAGTATATTTTCCAGGCCCTCACGAAATATCGTGCCGGGAGCAATCTTATGCAGCGCTTCCAGTATGGCATCATCTGTTTTCTCCATTGCTTCACCCCCTCTTGTTATGTTCTCTAAGCTCTAATCTTAATGCTCTAATCTTAATGCTCTAATCTTAATTAAGTAGCAATTTCTACCTCTCGATAGGTTCTTTCAGAGAGCTTTGATCTTTTGACATTACCTGTTATGTCGTATTGTCTTAGTTCTTCTGACACTACCAAATCCCACTCTTTCTTTATTCAAGCTGCCCTAAAATACCTGGCTATTAAGTCAGTTAAGGAATCAGATATTGTATTTATTCAACTCGTAAAGTAGATTATTTGAAAAAAATCAGAAAACTGATTAAGTCAAGAATCTGCAACTTAGTTGTAGCATTAATTCAGGTACTCTTGGTTGTTAAAAGTAATAGAATACTGAATAGATTTAATAGCCATGTAAAATTAATGGTTCTTCTGTAAAATTAATGGTTCCGTTGCGAAAAGTCATTTTACTGGCAATTTTTTGACAGGATAACTGATATGACGAGGATTATAATTACTAAATTTTTATGATATCGACTTTATGCAGTGCAATCATCTCAGTGCAATCATATTGATATTAATTTGATATTAATTTATTAGATGCTAAATACCTGAATACTCCAGCTTAAAATAAAACCTATAATTTCTAATAACTTCTAGACCCCAAGATTTCTAATAATTTCTAGAATCCATAATTTCTAATAACTTCTAAAAACCATAATTTCTAATGATTTCTAGAACCCAGAATTTCTAACAATTACTAACAATTACTAGAACCCATTTCTTTATTTTGTCGGCCTGTCGGTCAGCTTCTTGAGCTGCCTTTCCAGCCCATCAATTTTTTTAACAGGTTTCAAATCCAGCTTAAAATCAGCAAATTCTTGGCTGTAATTGGCCCGGGGAAATATCAGGCTGGAAAAACCCATTCTGACCACCTCTTTTATCCGGGATTTCATTCCGGGAATAGAGCGAATTTCCCCGCTCAAACCCACTTCACCGCAGACAGCCAGCTCAGAATCCAGCGGCAGATCAAAATAACTCGAGATAGTGGCAGCAGCCAGAGCCAGATCCAGGGCCGGTTCACTAACCTTTAGGCCGCCTACAATATTGAAATGAATGTCCCGATCTGCCAGATTTAAACCCAGATGTTTCTCCAGCACCGCCAGCAGTAGATTGGCCCGGCCCCGATCAATCCCGGAAGTAATCCTCCGGGAAGCACCATAGGTCCCCGAAGTTACCAGCACCTGAGCTTCAACCAGAATTATTCTACTACCCTCGGAAACCGGAACCACCACCGAACCGGAACTGCCGGCCGGCTTCTCCCGGAGAAACAGGTTGGAAGGATTGCTAATCTCCATAAGTCCGGAACCCTCCATGGAAAAAACCCCAACTTCAGCAATCGAGCCAAATCTATTCTTGCTGGCCTTTAAAAGTCGGTAATTATTGCTGCTGTCACCTTCCAGATAGAGAACGGTATCAACCATATGCTCCATTATTCGGGGCCCGGCCAGCTGACCTTTCTTGGTAACATGACCGATTAAAATCACCGGAATCCCGGTTCCCTTGGAAAGTCTTAAAAAAGCCTGAGTAACCTCCCGAACCTGAACCAGGCTGCCCGGAGAGGAGTCCACCTCTTCATCATAGATTGTCTGAATCGAATCGACAATCACAATATCAAAATCATTTTCCATGATTTCCCCGGCAGCTGACTGATAACTCGTGGTAGAAAGTATAAAAATGTTGTCATGATAGGCCCCAATTCTTTCAGCCCTGAGAGCCAGCTGATGCCGGGATTCTTCCCCGGCAATATAGAGGACCTTCTTATTCTGCTGACCAAAAAGAAAAGCCACCTGCAAAATCAGGGTGGATTTGCCTATTCCCGGAGCCCCTCCCAGTAGGACTAAAGAACCATTTACCAATCCTCCCCCCAGGACTCTATCAAATTCGGTAATTCCACTTATAATTCTTTCCTGTTCGTTATCAGTTATTTTAGTTAAAGGCTGTGAACCATCTCCGGCAGCCCGATCCCCAGCTGTCCGATCCCCGGTACTTAAGCTGCTGCCGCCTTTCCTGCTGCTCGATTTATCTCTATAATATTCAATAAAGGTGTTCCAGTTGCCACAACTGGAACACCTTCCCATCCAGTTTGGAGATTCATAGCCACATTCCTGGCATCTATAGTACTTTTTAGCCCTGGCCATACACTTACTTCACCTCGATTTCCTCCCGCTACCTGTCTTCCCAGCAAAATATCTAATTCAGAAAACAAAAAGTACACAATGTCAAAAATAAAGCTGGAATTTTTAAATAAGATAATATAAATATTTCATAATAATTATACCATTTTTAGGCTTTTATTACAAGCAAAATAGTGGCTCCTCCAGCCCGGTAAAAAGTCATTTTCCAGACCAACAATAATCAAAAAAAATCCAACATTAAAAGGATTTACCTTGAAAGATCTAATATTAAAAGAATTTATCTTGAAAAATAGCAGGTATATTTTTCATCTATTGTTGTGCCCCAGAGGGGCATGGCTGTTTACCTTGAAAAATAGCAGGTATATTTTTCATCTATTATTGTGTCCCAAAGGGGCATGGCGGTTTACTAAAATATTTAGTGGTTTCACTGCGAAAAGACATTTTCCTGAAATTTGTTTGACAGGATCATTGGCATATTAATGATTACAGTTTCGAAATTTGACGATATCAAATTTATGCAGTGCAATCATTCTATTACTAACAACCTAGAGTACCTGAATTAATGCTACAACCGATTTCCGGATTCTTGGCTTAATCAGCTATCTGATTTGGTTTCAAATAATCTACTGTAGGGGTTGAACAAATTCAATATCTGCTTCCTGAGCTGACTTAATAGCTAATAGCTAAGTTTCAGTATAAATTTCAGCAATATTACAGCCATTATACCATAGAACATAGCATAACAAAATCACTATCTCCCCACATTTCCAGCAATCATACTTTTTTCCCTTTTCTGGTTCTCAAATCAAACTTTCCCGAAACCGCCCATATTAAAAAGACCTGCAGCAGCTCATTTCCGCCACCACAGGTCTTGAGATTCAGGTTCCTTATTTCCATTTCAAATCCATTTCAAATTACTTAATTAATCCTCTTTAAAATACTAAACTTGAAATTATCTTGCTTCAACTTCAAATTTAACCGGCAAATTCAACAATAACCTGACAACAGACTTACTCCATAACCTGACTTTTTAATAAATGTCAAAGGTCAAGACAGAAAAAGCATACCGATACCATCAGGATAAATCGACATAGAATTCGGCTAAAATTCCAGCACTAACCGAGCTAAACCCGCTCAAAAGTCAGCTCACCATCTTCAAAGTCCACCTCAACGGTATCACCGGCTCCGAGCTCATCGGCCAACAGCTTCTCCGAGAGAGGATTTTCAATCATCCGCTGAATGCATCTCCTCAGAGGCCGGGCCCCGAAGTTGGGATCATAACCCTCTTCAGCCAGATGATTTTTAGCCTCTTCGGTAACCTCAATGCTGATCTCCTGCTCAGTTAGCCGTTCCTCAAGCTCTTCCAGCATCAGATCAGCAATTTCCTTGATATGATCGCGATTTAAGGCATGGAAGACAATCGTCTCATCCAGCCGATTTAAGAATTCCGGCCGGAAGGTCTTGCGCAATTCCTTCATAACCTTCTCCTTCATCTCTTCGTACTCTTCCTGCTCCTTATTCTCCTGGCTGGGCTTGAAACCAAGAGCAGACTGCTTCTCGATCATCTCAGCCCCAACATTGGAAGTCATAATCACCACGGTATTCTTGAAATCCACATTGCGTCCGTGGGTATCGGTTAAGACGCCGTCCTCCAGGATTTGAAGCAGAATATTAAAGACATCGGGATGGGCCTTCTCAATCTCATCAAAAAGAATAACCGAGAAGGGCTTCCTCCGCACCGGCTCGGTAAGCTGGCCGCCCTCTTCATGGCCAATATAACCTGGAGGCGAGCCGACCAGCCGGGAAACGGAGTGCTTCTCCATGTACTCCGACATGTCCACCCGGACCATAGCTTCCTCATCGTTAAACATAGCTTCAGCCAGGGTTCGAGCCAGTTCAGTCTTGCCAACCCCGGTGGGACCGAGGAAGATAAAGGAACCGATCGGCCGTTCCGGTGCCTTCAACCCGGAGCGGGCCCGTCTGACAGCCCGGGAGACAGCCTTGATGGCTTCATCCTGGCCAATCACCCGCTTGTGCAGCTCTTCTTCCAGGTTAAGCAGCTTCTTCTTCTCTTTGATCTCCAGCTTGCTGACCGGAATCCCGGTCCAGCTCGAGACAATATCGGCAATATCATCGGGAGTAACAACCGCATTGCTGCGGCCCTTCTTCTGCTCCCAGTCATTTTTCATCTCTTCCAGCTCATCTTCCAGTTCCTTCTCCTTATCCCTGAGATCGGCAGCCTTCTCAAACTCCTGATTCTTGACGGCCGCCTCCTTCTCCTTGCGGACCTCTTCCAGTTTCTTGTTGATCTCTTTAAATTCATCAGGCCGGGTGCTCTTGCTGAGCCGCACCCGGGAAGCGGCCTCATCGATCAGGTCAATGGCCTTATCGGGGAGAAAACGATCCTGAATATACCGGTGAGAAAGCTTGACGGCATTCTCAATGGCCTCATCGGTAATCTTCACCTTGTGATGGGCCTCATAGGGGTCCCTGAGGCCTTTCAGGATATCTATCGTCTCTTCCTGGGTATTCTCCTCAATTAGAATCGACTGGAATCTCCGCTCTAAAGCAGCATCCTTCTCAATATGCTTGCGGTACTCATCGAGAGTGGTCGCTCCAATGGCCTGCATCTCACCCCGGGCCAGCGCTGGCTTCAAAATGTTGGCAGCATCAATGGCACCCTCAGCCGCCCCGGCACCAACCAGAGTATGGAGTTCGTCGATAAAAAGAATAATCTTACCGCTCTTTCTGATATCCTCCATCACGGCCTTAAGCCGTTTCTCAAACTCACCGCGGTACTTGGAACCGGCGACCAGCGAGCTTAAGTCCAGGGCCACCACCCGCTTATTTAAAAGGGGGTCAGGCACCTCTTCCCTGTTGATCTTCTCGGCCAGCCCTTCAATAATGGCAGTTTTACCCACCCCGGGCTCACCGATCAGCACCGGATTATTCTTGGTCCGCCGGCTTAAAACCTGTATCACTCTCTGAATCTCAACATCCCGGCCAATCACTGGATCCAGCTTGCCTTCCTGATCCATAGCCGTAAGATCCCGGCTGTACTCATCCAGGTTGGGGGTATCACTGTCCTTCTCGGCGGTTTTTGAGCCACCGCCCTGCTGACCGCCCAGCATCTGAATGATCCGCTCTCTGATCTCCCGGGGATCGCCGCCGAGCTGGGCCACGACACTGGCCCCGACGCCTTCACCCTCCCGGATCAGCCCCAGCAGCAGATGCTCGGTGCCAATATAGTTATGCCCTAATCTCCGGGCCTCATCCATGGAAAGATTGAGCACCTTCTTGGTCCGGGGGGTCAGTCCGATAGCCTGACTGCCGGAACCCTGCTTGCGCTCACCTTCTCCTACAATCTCTTTAACCTTATCCTGGACCTTATCATAGGAAAGGCCCTTCTCCTGCAGTACAGCCCCGGCGATTCCCTGCTCTTCCTTAATCAGACCCAGCAGAATATGCTCGGTCCCTACATAATTATGATCCATCTCCCGGGCCGCCTCCTCGGCAAAGCCCAGCACTTTACGAGCCCTTTCGGTAAATCTCTCAAACATATTAGCCACCTCCATTTAGGGTGAATCAAGCACGATTTTCTCAATTTTAAAACCTACCTCAATTCATACCTGACTTTATTTTATAAAACATAATCTTTTTGTATAACCTTATTTTATTGTAAAAACCATGTGATAAAAACATGTGACCATGCTTTTTGTAAAAGCATATGACTCCGTTGTTTTAGTAAAAACATGGAGCTCCGTTCTTTCTGTAAAAACACAACCAGTAATGTCAATATTAATGTCAAGTATTAACAGTAATGTCAATATTAATGTCAGTATTAAAGAATTATCTATCTTGCTAAAGATATTGCTAAAGATAAAGTATCATTCTGTAATGCTAAAAATAAAAATCTATTATAAAGTTCTATAATTTAAATGAAAGCCCTGAATAAAGTCGATATAATCAAATTTTGAAACTAAAATCCTTATTATGCCAGGGATATTACGCCAGGGATCCTATCAAATTTATTTCAGAAAAATGACTTTTCACAATGAAACCACTAATATATTGATTTTAAGAATATACCAAAATACCAGCAATATCAAATTATAATAGACCGGTACTATCAAGTATCAGCATATAAAACTTAAAAATTAATATTAACAAACAAATATTACCATCCCACTGTTATCTAACAATAATACAAAAAAACTATCAATAACACAAAAATACTATTAGATGATTGCAATGCATAAAGTCGATATTATCAAAATTTCTAAATTATAATCCCCGTCATATCAGTCATCCTGTCAATCAAATTGCCAGTAAAAGGGCTTTTCGCAGTGGAACCATTAGATGCAAAATTGCTACTAGATACGAAAATATTATTAGATACGAAAATACTATTAGATACGAAATTGCTATTAGATACGAAATTGCTATTAGATACGAAATTGCTATTAAATTCCTGACAGCAAGTTCGGCCTGAAATATCAGGTATAACCATCTTGATAAATTAATTCAAAACTAAATAATCTAAGCCTGATTATTTCTTTTTCCCATTTTTTCAGTCCGAATTAGCCCAAAGCAGCAAATTCAACCCAAATCTACCTTGAAGCAGCAAATTCAACCCAAATCTACCTT
>SLJX01000113.1 GCA_007134885.1 Halanaerobiaceae bacterium | reverse complement strand
CGTCTTTTCAGGCTCAGGCTGCCGCTGGGGCAGGCCCGGACACAGACGCCGCAGCCCAGGCAGATTTCTCTGTCAATATTTATTCTGCTTTCACTATTTTCACCATTTTCGCTGATGACATCAACCTGACAGGCTTCCAGGCAGCGTCCGCATCCGCTGCAGCTTTTTTCATCTATCTCCGGCAGATAATTAGCGGTTTCAATGGGGTTGAGAGCGCCAAATTTTTTTACTGCCACCAGAGCTTCACAGCAGCAGCCGCAGCAGTTGCAGATAAAGGAGGGCTCCTGGCGGACGTTTTCTCCGCACTGGACCAGATTTTCCTCATAGGCTTGATGCAGAAGTTCCAGGCATTCGCCAGCTTCGACCCTGCGAGCATGTCCGTGGCGAATTAAAGAATCTGCCGTAGAGTTAAAGGTCATGCAGATCTCCTGAGGATTGTCGCAGGCTTTGCCGATGTGCTGCATTTTATGTCGGCAGTAACAGGTGCTGATGCCGATATGACCGGCCTCTTCGATGATGTGGCTGGCTCTCTCAAAATCAAGTATATGTACCAGGTTATCCTGAGACAGCACCTCCTCCTGAACAAAAACCCGGCCCAGCTTGGTTTCGGTGCTCAAGAAAAGCTCCTTGATAAAATCCTCTTCCACATTTAAGTATTGATAGTATAGCTCAGCCAGCAGCTCCTGATCCAGATCTTCCCGGACTCTCATCATTGAGAATTCGAAAAAACCTGCCATCGGAGGCGGCAGAACATATTTTTTTACTCCCTGATCCCGGGAGTCCAGCAGAATCGCCCGGCTGGCCAGCTTATCAAGAATTTTCTCGGTTTCTCCAGGATCCCTTTTCAGTATCCTGCTGGCTTTTTCTACGGTAAAGGGTTTAATTGGAAAGCGGGCAACTATTTCCGCTTCCTTTTCAGTAAAGAGCATTTTTAATATCTCATATAAAGTTTCCGAGGGTGGTGCTCCCTGGGGAAACTGGTTCAATCTCTCTTCTAGTTTTTTATAGGAGGATTTTGCTGTCTTATGGGCCAATTTTATCACACTCCATTAACCTTTAATTCCAGAAAGATTTTCTTTTTCCTTCCTTGATGTTCTAGTTTGATAATACTTGATAATGCTGTTATCTGGTTTAATTTCAGGGCTATTAAATTTTACTGCTGAATTTTACTACTATTTTTACCAATAAGTACCTGCAGGATTTCGCCGGCAGAGAGAGAATTTAAGGTATGCAAGCTAAATAAATGTTAACCTTAATTTTAGAAAAATTCTTCAAAAAAGTTTTAAAAATATACTATAAAATTGGGGAGAATTTTTTAGGTATTTTTTAGGTTTTATATTTTTGCTGTTTTGCTTGGTGATATTTATAATTTCATTTTTTGGGGAGGGTCAACTTCTTTTACCAGTTTACAGTAGTTTGACAAAGAAAATGTGTGGTCCGGGAGGTGAGGATTATCAGATTTTCCAGAAAAATTCTGGCTACTTCGCTTTTCATGACGGCGATTCTGCTTGTGACCTCAATTTTCGGAAATTTTATTGAATGCAGCTTACAAGCTTCAGCAGTCATAGAAGAAGAAATTATGCCGATAAGCGATATTTATACTTCCACTCCCGACAGTCTTATGAGAGAAAAACAGGCTGAAGACCTGGAAATTAAAAAAGAAGGGCAGAAAGAGGTAATACTTGAGGTTCCCTATATTCATCAGATCAGGGATACAGGTTTTAAAAATCAGTGGACCGGTTTTAGGAGTTTTGATGGAGCCTGGGCCTGCGGGGCCGCTTCGGCTGTTATGATAGCAGCTTATTTCGACAGGCTGGGTAATCAATATCAGGAATTTGGTAAATATGTTAGCAGGGAATATCAAAATACTGAGGGTTACAGTTTTGACCTTGTTACCGATTTGAATCATCTCTATCCCGGTAGGGTGGGAGCTGGAGCCTGGGGATATATTCACCGCGGCAGCGGAGAAGATAGGGTTTGGACGACAGATGGTCTGGCCCGGGCCTTAAGGGTAATTGACTATTTCAATAAACATAATTTGGACACCGAATTTATCGGCCTTTATAAATATGCTGATCAAAACAGAAAACCTGCTGAAGATGATATCAGGCAGGCCATAGCTGAAGGCAGTCCTGTCTGGGCTTCAACAGAACTGCCAGGTTACGGACATATAGTGGTAATAGTGGGTTATGAAAGTGATGGCAGCTTTATCATCCATGAACCTGCTCTGACCTCTGAAGTTCGGGTGAGCTGGCAGGATTTTGGCGGCCATCCAAATTTCAGCCATCATAATGAGGGGCCAAAATGGGTAATTATAGTCAGTCCCTGATGGGACTGTAGTATGCCTGCAATTGTACCCGGGCTGGCAATTTAATCATTATTACTGAGTTGCTTCTTTTCTCAGGGATTTTTCTTTCCGGCGTATTTCGGCAATATGCTTCAGGGTGCCATTTCGGGACAGGATTGCTCCGTAAACTATAAAAGCAATTGTAGGGATAATGGCGAAATAGGCTATAGTAATATTTGGATGAGAGATAACCAGGCCAGAGACGAAAAATATTAGAGTGCGGAGGGGAAGATCATATTTTCTTTTTAGTATATATTTTGAATGCAGGGCAAAGGTTAATCCCAGGGTGCCGATTAAAACTATCAAAAAGGCCCTGAACTGGGGAGCACCAACCGTGACAACCAGGTCAGATCTGGTAAAAACAGCAGGCATTAATACCAGCAGGGGCAGACAGTACTGTAGAGATTTGATAATTGTTCTGGTATAGTCAGCCTCTGCTATTTTGGAAGTTACCACTGCTGTCAGTGAAGTCGGGGGAGACAAATGACCGAAGACGCCGATGAAAAAGGCGAAAAAGTGTACTGCCCAGCGGTCCAGCCCCAGTCTGATCATGGTGGGAGCCACAGCCAGGGCCACCATGATATAGACGGGAGAAGGGGGCAGGCCCATCCCCAGCAGATAACCGAACAGAAAAGCGATAAATACTACTGCAGCAACATGGAAGTCGGCAGCCTGCACCAGCAGGGCTCCCACCTTGGTGGGAATGCCGGTAACTGTTAGAGAACCGGCCAGAATTCCCAGCAGGGAAAGAAGCACGGCCAAATCTGCACCCAGGCTGGAGAGAGTGTCAATGGATTTTAAATAGGGCTGGAAGAAGGTCTTAATCCCGGCTACTCCCTTTAGATTGCGGTAGTTTTGCTGGACAAAAACTACGGTTAGAAAAATAATTAAACCCACCAGAACTCTAACAGCAGCGATCATGGCGGCCATCCGGTAAACCCCCATGAAGACAATCAGGGTAACCAGCACCGCCAGGAAGGCGAAAAGGTTGGCCAGATCAACCGGTTCAATTTTAGATTCACCCAGCAGGTCCTGTCCTTCAGCAAAATTACTTTTATACTCAAATTGAATCGTTAAGAGATAGACAGCCAGACTGACTCCGGCAAAATAAATAATAGCCGGTCCAAAACCCCTGGCCACCACATCAAAATAACTAACACCTAAAAATTCCACCATGATAAAAGCGGTTATGCCCATAACCGGGGGCATCAGCTGTCCGCCCAGTGAAGAGGCTGTTTCAATGGAAGCCGCATGAACAGAAGGGAATCCGGCCTGCTTTAAGGCCGGAATGGTTACCGCTCCTGTGGTGGCAGCATTGGCAGGCCCGCTGCCGCTGATGGTCGCCACGGCAAAAGAGCCCAGCACAGCAGCCTGCGGGAGAGCATGAATTGACCTGGTGCCAATTCTTGAAGCCCATTTCATTATGGAATCAATACAGCCAAAACCCCGTAAAAATCCAAGTACCATAATGAAAGAGATAATTAAAGTTAATCCCAGCTGGGGCAGCTGAGCATATATGCCCGTACTCATCTCCAGGCTCATGGTCTGAATGACCCGCCGCCAGCTCAGGCCGGGATGATAGAACATACCAGGGACTATATAGCCATAGACGGCATACAGCAGCAAAAATATATTAACAATGAAAATTGGCAGATATTTTCGGAAGGAATATTCCAGGATTAATATTACCGGCACTGTTCCGAAAAAGAAATCCTGAGTATTCCAGATGCCCAGCCGGACAATACGGATGGCATCAAAATTGCTGTGCATATAAATGCTTGAAGCGGTGCTTAAAATAATAAAAATAAGAGCCAGCAGATATTTAAAATTATCAGGAAGACCGGAATAAAAGGTGTTTTTTCTCAGACCGTGCAGGGTGACTATCACATAGGCAACTGGAATTAAAACTACTGCCAGCAGAGTCGGTCCTCCTGCTCCAGTGAATAAATAACGCAGCAGATAAACAACAAAAAATATGCTGTAGGCAAAATATAGAATTTCAATTATTTTTTTTAAGCTTATATTGCTTTCTCTCATTTTGCTACCTCCAGCAAAATACAGCATAATACCTTAATATTAGGGGGAGCATAAAAGAATATGCTCCCCGCTAACCATGATAAAAGCTTATA
Organism: Halanaerobiaceae bacterium; assembly: GCA_007134885.1. Lineage (GTDB taxonomy): Bacteria > Bacillota > Halanaerobiia > Halanaerobiales > Halarsenatibacteraceae > T1SED10-84. Next base: position 1,295 of record SLJX01000113.1, on the reverse strand, counting down.
AATTCATAATTCTGTCGTCCCATTCTTCATTCCAGGCATCATGCTCTCTTAAGAATCTAGCAAGTCCAGGATGAACCATAACATCATTAATGGTGGCCTGAAGGCCTCTAACCTGAATATCAATCATATCTTCATGGATCTGACCATAAATAGGATCCTGTTCTACCAGTTCTTCGGTATTAGTCATGATGATCTGCAGCATCTGGTACATATCATCTTCCGGAATGACCTCGGGGCCGGTGTGGAACCCATAAAAGAAGGGGACTCTGATAACCGTATCTACATAGACATCGGTTTCGAAAACGTCAGGGCTTATCTCTACTACTTCAATTCCTTCATTCCTTAAAATCTCAATTTCTTCCGGGCTGGGATTGAGAATTGCAATATCGGTGGCAAGTTCTGCTTCCAGAACCCAGGGTGGTACAGTTTTTTCTCCCGAGGTGTAGGCATTGATAGCCCTAATATGTCCGGCATCCAGGGAGCTTCCTGCCATACTCAGATCAATTTCTACATACTCGTGATTGACTTCAAGAACACTCAAGGGTCTTTCTAAAGCTGCCCTGACATCCCAGGGAGCAGGCCCGGTAAAAACAGATTCATCTGCCAGATCCCGCCATTCTGTATAATTATCGACATCTCTGGCATGGATAGCTAGACCTACCTCCAGGGTAAAGCCCCAGAAAGATTGAACCGGTTCTCTTTCTACATAATCTGCAAATCCTTCAAAGCGATCGATATTATTGGCATACTCATAAAAACCTACATCTGCTCCATACATGCCATCAATTTCATACATGGTATACTGCTTGACAGTCTGAACTGCTCCTGCAGTAGGCAGTACATTAAAGGTATAGTCCTCCATTTCTCTGTTCAAGATGGTGGTTAAAGCTACCAGAGCCCGGTGGCCGGAGGAGCCAACAGATGAAGTTCCCCAGTTGATTTCGGTAATTGCTCCGGCAGCAGCGGGCAGCATAAGCATTGCCAGGACAACAATCACAGCTGTTAGCCTAATAATTCTGGCTGATATTCTTCTCATAATACCTCCCCCATAAATTTTGTTTTCAGGGACAGCCTGCCGGTTCACCTCCTTGTTGCCATCGCCCCTTTGTAAATATAGAAAAATTTTATAATATTATGATAGCATTTTTATATTAATAAGTCAATATGATAAAGTATGAACAAATCACAGAGTTCTAATAAAATTTTCCGGTGAAAACAGCCAGTTAGATGAGTGATGCTATAACTTTTTTGTTGATTAAAATTTTATTTCAGAGCAAGTTATTGCAAATAAATAT
>SLJX01000065.1 GCA_007134885.1 Halanaerobiaceae bacterium | reverse complement strand
GAAGCCGAAGCCCGGGTGGATCTTAGAAAACAGCGGAGAATTAAAAGAGCCGCTCTATTCTTTTTAGCAGAAAATAAATTCCACTATCATCGAGACTGGGAATATCGATTTGATGTAATAGTGATTGAAAAAGAAACCAGCCTGGATCATAAGAATCATATAAATCATAAGAAGCATAAAAATCATAAAAATCTACGAGATTCCAGTGACGAGAGAAATACCAGCTTTCAGTTAAATAAGTTAAAACAGATGAATCTAAATCTCAGGCATATTCAAAATGCTTTTTAATACTGCTAAAGCAGCTAAGGGGTCACAAATAACGACTCGGAAAATTTATTCAGCCCGAAGAGTTTTTCTCAGAGGTCTCAGCAGTTATTTGAAATTGCCAGATCTGTTAGGGCTATTACTATAACTATCTCAAAACTTAAGAAAACAAAAATTTTCGTTAACAATGCTAACGCAACAGGACAAATATCCTGTCATTCCAAAATTTCACATTCACATTCACATTCATATTTATATTTATATACATTATTACCAAACAATAAATAGAATAAGAGAACAGAGGAGGAGAAATTGATGCCGGTTAAAATTAGCTCCGGGACACTTTTTGGCATAGAAGCTCTGGGGGTGGAGGTTGAAATTGATTTAAGCCGGGGACTGCCGGCCTTCTCGGTGGTGGGACTGCCTGACCGCGCTTTGCAGGAAGCGCGGGAAAGGGTCAGATCAGCTCTGGTGAACTCTGACCTGCCCTATCCCCGGCGCCGGATTACCATTAATCTGGCTCCCGGAGACCAGCGCAAGGAAGGGCCGCAGTTTGACCTGCCGATAGCCGTCGGACTGCTGGCAGCTCAGGATATGATAGATCCCGCCAATTTGAAAGATAGTTTCATAGTAGGGGAGCTTGCCCTCAGCGGTGAGGTTCGTCCTGTCCGGGGAATAATCCCCCTGCTGGAGCTGGCCCTGGAACTGGGCTCAAAACAGTTTATTTTTCCTGCCGGCTGTAAAAGTCAGATTCCCGATGCCGGCAGTATTAAATTTATACCGGTAACAAGTCTGAGTCAGGCTCTGGAAATTCTTCAGAATGGAAAAGAAATACCGGACTGGCGGCCGACTTTTAAATACAGTGATTTTCTTGAAAACGAGAAAATTTCTTCTGGAGACAGGGAGTCCGGTACCAGAAACAGGGAGACCCTGGCCGGGAACTACAAAGGTATAAGGCTTGAAAATATCAAAGGACAGCAAAGAGCAAAAAGAGTGCTGGAGATAGTTGCTGCCGGCCAACACAACCTCCTGCTGATCGGGCCACCCGGTTCTGGCAAAACCATGCTGGCTCGAGCCCTGGCCGGACTGCTGCCGCCTCTGAAGCCTGAGGAAGCTCGCGAAGTGGCGGTCATTGCCAGTGCTGCCGGCATCAATGACTGGATGGAAGGGGGCGGGATTAAACGCCCCTGGCGGGATCCCCATCATTCCATCAGCATGGTCGGCCTGATTGGAGGAGGAAAAACCCTGACTCCCGGAGAGGTAACCCTGGCCCACCAGGGAGTGCTTTTTCTCGATGAACTGCTGGAATTTCAGCGGAATGTCCTGGAAAATTTGCGTCAGCCCCTGGAAGAGGGCTACATCAACATAGTTCGCCAGTCCTATAATGTCAGGCTGTTAGCTGATTTTTTGCTGGTGGCAGCCATGAATCCCTGCCCCTGCGGTAATTTTGGCCGACTTGATAAAGAATGCAAGTGCTCCCACTATAGAATTGCTGATTACCGGGGAAGGCTTTCCGGACCCCTGCTGGATAGGATTGATATTCATCTGGAGATTTCTGCTCTAGATGCCGAACAAATTGTCTTTCCCCGTAAAAAGGGGCCAACCACAGCTCAGGTTCATCAGAGAGTGCTGAAGGCCCGAAAGATTCAACAGGAACGCAATGGTGGAATCTGGAACTCAGCTCTTGATTTTCAGCAACTGGAAGATATCTGCCGGTTATCTCAAAAGGAGAAGCATTTTTTGGCCCGGGCTTTTAATAAGCTGGGTTTAAGCGCCAGAGCTTACGATAAAATTCTCCGGGTTGCCAGAACCATTGCTGACCTGGATTGTTCTGAAGAACTGAATGCTGACCATCTGGCTGAAGCCATCATTTTCCGTAATCTGGATCGCAGTTAACAGATTTAATTTATTTCGCAGTTAGCAGGCTAAATTTAGATCACAGATTAGATTGTAGTTTATGATATAATAAAGATTGCAGTTAATATGATAAATATGGATCTCAGCAAATTTAGCAACCAGCAAAATAAGCAATTAGGATCACAGGTATCAGAAAATTTAAAGAAGACAGACAGGACACAGAAAGATCCTGGGACCTAAACCAGATATCTGGCTGCTTTTGCGATACTATTCGCCGGTCATTTTGCTTTCTTCGCAAGTTTTGTCGAAAAACCGGATGGAACCCGGTACCCACCATATATTGTTGAAAATCAGGGTGGAATAAGGTAAAATAACATTGTATGGTTATTAGACTAATTATTAAACCAAATAAAGTAAGCTCAACTGAAGGTGTAATTGATGGCAATTTATTATAAGTACTCTCAATACCTTAAGGAGAAGCACGGAGAGAAAACCTACAAACTGCCCCTGAATCTGCCCCTGACCTGTCCCAATCGGGATGGTCAGCTGGGAGAGGAGGGCTGTTATTATTGCGGCGAGCAGGCCGCCGGATTTGAAAGCGAGCCCGATGAATCGGTCCGCCAGCAGCTGCTGGATCTCAAAGATCACATTGGAGAAAAATACAATGCTAAAAAGTTCATCGCCTACTTTCAAAACTTCACTAACACCTATCTTCCTCTCAGCAAGCTCAGGATGTATGTCAGAGAAGCCCTCACAGTCGAAGATATCGTGGAGATTGTGCTATCCACCCGTCCGGACTGCGTCAGCTATAAATACCTTAAAGGTATCCGGGATCTGGTTAATACCGTGGACAGCAGCGTTTCACTGAGCCTGGAACTTGGCCTGCAGACGGTAAACTATCACACTTTAAAGAAGGCCAACCGGGGCCATTCTCTGGCCCAGTTCATTGATGCCGTGCTGACTGCCCGCACCTGCGATTATGAAACAGGAGCTCACCTGATTTTAAATCTTCCCGGCGACGAAATGGAGGATGTCAGGGAAAATGCCCGGGTTCTTTCTGCTCTCAGAGTGGATAATGTTAAGCTCCACGCTCTCTATCTCCGGGAAGGCACGGAATTTGCCCGCCAGTATCAGGCTGGTGAGCTGGAGATCATTCCAATGGAGGAATATATTGAGCGGGTAATAACCTTCCTGGAGCATCTCGATCCCCGGATTGCGGTCCAGCGCCTTTTGGGTCGGGCTCCCCGGGACACCAGTGTTTTTGTCAACTGGGGAAAGGATAACCGGAAGATCCAGCAAATGATTCTCGAAGAGATGAAGGAACGCGAAACCTATCAGGGCCGGAAATTTGATTATCTCCAGGGCAGCTGTTTGCAAAAATTTAATTCTTAACCGGAAAAGTTATTTTAAAAGATGTCTTAAAAGATCTCTCACAGGACAGTTAACAGGACAATTAACAGGACAGTTAAAAGGATTAATCATTATGGAGAAATAAATTTAAGCTTGTTATAGGAGATAAAAGATAAGATATTTAGAAGTTATTAGCTCAATCCCTAAAGCTCAACCCCTAAAGCTCAACTCCTAAAAATTCCTAAAATTACAAGCTTATTACGAAAGATAAAGTAACAGCTGGAGGAGAAAAACATGTCATTACCACAGGGCGTAGAAATGAGCCACCTGATTTTAAAAAGATTTATATCTTTTGGGGATTATGCCCTGGATGCCACCTGCGGAAACGGTCATGACACTCAATTTTTAGCCGAACTTGTGGGCGAAGAAGGTCAGGTGCTGGCAGTTGATATTCAGGAAGAAGCTGTAGCAAACACCCAGAGTCTCTTGAAAAATAAAAACCTGCTCGGGAGAGTCAGGATTATAAGAGGTGATCACAAAAATGTCAAAAATCTTATAGAAGAAGAGTTTTCCCTTAAAACAAATGAAAACAGCTTCAGTTTGGAAACCAGTTTGAAATCAGAAAAAGGCAATAATAAAGAAAATGAATCCAATAAGACTGAAAGTAAAATTGAAAAAGATCTTAATAAAAAAAGCCTGTTCAAAGCTGCAATCTTTAATCTCGGATTTCTGCCTGGCAGTGGGAAAGAGATCATTACCACACCGGAAACCACCCTGCCAGCTCTGAAGCAGAGCCTGGAGTTCATCACTTCCGGCGGAGTGCTGGTGATTGTGGCTTACACCGGTCATCCGGGCGGAAAAGAGGAATGCCAGCAGGTGCTGGACTGGGCAGGCAACCTGGACTCTCATAATTATAATGTTCTGCATCAAAAGTACATAAATCAATCCGCCGAGCCGCCTCAGGTTATTGCCGTGGAAAAAAGGACTTAGATCTCCCGCAAATTGTCTCAGTTATATGATTAGATATATGATTAAAACACTGATATATGATTAGAACACAGTTATATGTACAGAGCATATTTTAATTCCAGTATTCCCAAAATTCCCAAATTCGAGAATCAGCAGCTCCGTACTTTTCTTCTGTCTTTCTTAAATTAGGTATATAGTCCTGTTTGTTTAACCAATAGTTTTTGATATAATTATGGTTTGCAGGGGTGACATCGCTATATTTTAACTTGTAACAGGAGTTAAATTAACCCCGTTAGGCACCCGCATGACCCTAAAATTGCCCTTTATCAATAAAACTACTTCAAATTTATTAGGGTAACTGTTGAGATATTCAAATCCAGCAGATAATTAGATAACATTTCGGGTAAAAGTCCCTTAAAATAAGGAATATTTTCCCTGAACTATTGTTATTCCCGGGGTTTAATGATATAATTCTAATATGTGACAAAATAAGAACTATTACTAAATATTATCCCGGTAAAATCAACAAAAATCAATAATTAACCTCAATTTTATAACAGGCGGAAACAGGAGGAAATTCATAAAATTAGCATTGCTAAAATCAGCTTTATATCTTAATCTTAAAAAAAGCTGATATCAGGAAAACTAAAACCCTCAGGAGGTACAAAAAGTGGCTCGAAACATGAAAAAAATTGGTGAACTGCTGCTTGATTTTGAATACATTAACGAGGAGCAGTTCAGCAAAGCTTTAGAAGCACAGAAACAGAAAAATGGTGACTCCAAGCTTGGTGAAACTCTGGTAGAGATGGGGTTCATCACAGAAGATCAGCTGATAAAGGTGCTGGAATTCCAACTGGGCATCCCCCATGCCGAGCTGTCGGAGTTTTTTCTCGATCCGGCCCTGGCCCAGCACATTCCAGAAAATATTGCCCGCCGTCATCAGGCGGTGCCCCTGGAAAAAAACAAAAATGTTCTCAAGGTGGTAATGACCGACCCCACCGATCTGGTGGCCATTGATGATATAGAAAGAGTCTCGGGAATGGTAGTTAAGCCCCTGATTGGAGGGCCTACCGAGGTTAAAGAAGCATTAAACTGGCTCTACAGCGATGACAGCATTGACATCAGTGAGTTTCTCGATGAGTTTGAAGGACAGCAGGCCGAAGAAAATGGTTATGAAGAAGATGAGCTGATGGAGATGGTGGAAGAGGCTCCCATCATCAGGCTGGCCAACTCCATTATCAGCAAGGCTTATAAACGAGGAGCCAGCGATATCCATGTGGAACCGGAAGAGGACTATGTTCGTGTTCGTTACCGGGTTGACGGGGTGCTGTCTCAGGAAATGACCGCCCCCAAAAATTCCCACCGGGCTCTGGTTTCCCGCTTCAAAATCATAGCTGACCTTGATATTACCGAACACCGGGTGCCCCAGGACGGCCGCATCCAGATGAAGATTAACAGCCGCAAGCTCGACATGCGGGTTTCCACCCTGCCCACGGTCCATGGGGAAAAG
>SLJX01000018.1 GCA_007134885.1 Halanaerobiaceae bacterium | reverse complement strand
TGACATATGAAGCTTCATTTATTTCTCCAATTTAAAAAGTGCACAAAAAGTAACATTTTGCAGTTTTAAGAACTGATTTTGATAATGTTGATATAGCAGCAAGTTCATCATTGACTAAATTGAAATTAGGCAAACTTTCAGAGTTCTGAAATTGAAATTAGGCAAACTTTCAGAGTTCTGAAATTGAAAATAGGCAAACTTTCAAAGTTCTAAAGTTAATTCTCAGGTTTATTGTCCGGCTGTTAAAATAAAACCAGCCCCCTACTTCTGAGCCTCGGCCCCGCTGACAATCTCACTGATCTCCTTGGTAATCTGAGCCTGACGGGCCCGGTTGTACTTCAGAGTTAGGTCATCGATCATCTCGCTGGCATTCTCAGTCGCCGAGTCCATGGCTGTCATCCGGGCTCCAAACTCACTGGCCTTCGATTCCAGCAGTGAGGCATAGATCAGATTATTAACATACTGCGGCAGAATTATATCCAGCACCTCCGGCGGGGAAGGCTCATAAAGATAATCCACCTGAATCGGCTCCTCATCCTCCTCGGCATCAGCATAGCCCCGGGTTTCCGGGTCCCGCTCCTCAGGAGGAATCACCGGCAGCAGAGGTATCTCATAAACAGTCTGATTCAAAGGAGAATCAAAATGGGTATAGATCAGCCTAACCTCCTTGATCTCATCACCCTTATAGGCCTCAATAATCCTCATGGTAATCCGCCGGGCAAACCAGAAGCCCGGATAATCATCAATATCCTCATAATCAGCAATAATCTCCCGGTTCTCCCGGGCAAAGATCCGGTTGGCCTTCCTGCCGATGGTCACCAGACAGGCCGGTTCCCTCTGTAAAAAAGAACTGCGGGCCCGCTTCAGCACCCGGGAATTGTAAGCCCCGCAGAGCCCCCGGTCTCCGGTAATTACCACCAGCAGAGTCTTCTCTCCGCTGGTCCGCCCCAGCAGAGGATGCTCCTCAAAGGAACCGGTATTACTCACAATATCCTGCAGCAGCAGCCGCGTCCGCTGAAAAAAGGGCCGGGCCGACTCAGCCTTCTCCTGAGCCCGGCGCAGCTTGGCAGCCGCCACCATTTTCATGGCCTTGGTAATTTTCTTGGTATTTTCCACGCTGTTAATCCGGCGCTTGATATCCCTCATCGTTTCCATAACTAACTCACCTCTATCTTTCAGACATCCGGCTCAACCCAAATCATACCTGGCAATTTCCCTGGTAACTTCCAATCAGCCTTAGCCAGCCAAACTTGACAAACCAAACTTAACCATTCAAGTTTGATCAATTCAAGTTTGACAAACAAATCTTAACCATTTAAGTTTGATCAATTCAAGTTTGATCAATCAAACTTAACCAGCCCAATCTCACCAGCCCAACCTATCCAATTAAGCTCGACCAGCCTATCAGCCTTAACCAGCCCAACCTATCCAATTAAGCTCGACCAGCTTATCAGCCAGGCTTTGCCAACCAAGCCTAACATATGAATCTTATTAAACAAAGTTAACCAATTTAAAACTGATCAACCATACTTAACCAATAAATTTGATCAGCCAGGCTTAACCAATCAAGCTTGAACTAATATCCCCCGGAGCAACATTAAATTAACCTCAGAGCTCTGGAGCTCAAATATGAAGTACACATCACCACAGCAAATTTAGGCACCGGCTGCCTTCTTAACTTGAGCTGCTTCTCCGTCATCTTCGTCTTAAAATTTCCCCGCTTAATCGAGAGCCTCCTTCTCCTCTTCCTCAGCAGTTTCTTTCTCAGCTTAACCAGCAGCCCCCTTCTCCGCTTCTCCGGCAGCCTCCTTCTCGGCTTCCTCAGCCGCTTCCTCCTCAGCCGCTTCCGCCAGATCGCTGTCGCTGACCAGACTCTCCTCCTGAATGGAGAAGGTTTCCTTGAACTCCGAGATAACCCGCTTCAGATTTTCCTCAAGCTCCTCGGTCAGCTCACCTTCTTCCACCAGAGCATTGAGCAGTTCCCTATAGCTGGAACGACAGTAGGAAAGAAACTCCTTCTCAAAACGCTCGATGTTATCCACCGGGATATCATCAAGATGACCGTTAACCACGGCGTAGATAACAGCAATCTGCTCTTCTACCGGCATCGGATCATTCTCAGGCTGTTTCAGCAACTCAACTATCCGCTCACCCCGGGCCAGCCGGCGCTGGGTAGCTTCATCCAGATCAGAACCAAACTGGGCAAAGGCCTCCAGCTCCCGGTACTGCGAAAGGTCAAGCCGCAGGGTCCCGGCCACATCCTTCATGGCCTTAATCTGAGCATCTCCTCCCACCCGGGAAACCGAAATACCAACGTTAATAGCCGGTCGGACCCCCGAGAAGAAGAGCTCACTCTCCAGATAAATCTGCCCGTCAGTAATCGAAATAACATTGGTGGGAATAAAGGCCGAAACATCCCCGGCCTGGGTTTCAATAATCGGCAGAGCCGTCAGCGATCCTCCCCCGTAATCGGGATTCAGCTTGGCTGCCCGCTCCAGGAGCCGGGAATGGAGATAAAAGACATCTCCCGGATAGGCCTCCCGCCCCGGAGGACGGCGGAGCAGTAGCGACATGGCCCGATAAGAATCGGCATGCTTGGAAAGATCATCATAAACCACCAGGACATCATCGCCCTCTTCATACATAAAGTGCTCTCCCATGGCACAGCCGGCATAGGGCGCTATGTAGCGCAGCGGCGCCGGTTCACTGGCCGTAGCCGAAACAATTATTGTATAATCCAGGGCTCCCTCCTTGGCCAGTCTTTCCCGCAGCCGGGCGACATCAGAAGCTTTCTGTCCCACAGCCACATAAACACACTTAACATCATTATCGCGCTGATTAATGATGGTATCAACAGCAATGGCAGTCTTCCCGGTCTGGCGGTCCCCGATAATCAGCTCCCGCTGACCCCGACCGATGGGAATCATAGAATCCACAGCCTTAAGGCCGGTCTGCAGGGGCACCTTAACCGGTTCCCGGGTGATAACACCGGGAGCCTTAATCTCCACCGGCCGATTCTCTTCGGTGGAAATCTGACCCTGACCATCCACCGCCTGACCCAGGGCATTAACCACCCGCCCCAGCAGCTCTTCACCCACCGGAACCTCAATCACCCGGCCGGTTCGTTTAACCTCATCACCTTCATTAATCGCCGTCTCCTCGCCGAGGATAACCACCCCGACGTTATCTTCCTCCAGGTTGAGCGCCATCCCGAAAACCTCACCGGGAAACTCCACCAGCTCCATCGACATACAGTCCTCCAGGCCGTAAACATGGGCAATTCCATCACCCACATCCAGCACGGTCCCGACGCCGACAGTCTTAAGTTCCTTCCCGTATTTTTCTATCTCCTGCTTAATTACCGAACTAATCTCTTCCGGTCTGATATTCATAATCAATCCACCCCTAACTTGCTGACAGGTATATTTTCCAGTCTCTTCTTGAGCTGCTCCAGCTCATTTCTAATGCTGCCATCGATCACCTTATCGCCAACCTTGATCTGCAAACCGCCGATCAAATCCTCATCAACCCGAGCCGTGAGTTCAATCTGATAAGCAAAAATCTTCTCCAGCCGGGCTACAATACTTTCCTGCAGCTCTTCCGGCAGTTCCACAGCCGAAACCAGCTCCACTTCCAGTATCTCCTTAAATTCCTTGGTCCGCAGTTCAAAATCCCGGGCAATACTGACAAAAAACCGGATCCGGCGCTTATCGATCAGCAGCTGACAGAAATCTCTGGTCAGCTCATTTATTTCATCCCCAACAATTTTAATAAAGGTTCGCTTCTTAACCTCAGGATCAATCCTGGGATGATAGAGCAAATTCTTAAAATCATCATTTTCTTTGATCAGCTCCCTGAGATTTTCTATATCCCGGGCCACCTGATCCAGCTGATCCTGTTCCGAGGCCAGTTCAAAAATTGCCTGGCCGTATTTCCTGGCAATTTCATTCTCGATCATTTAGCTTCACCCAGCCTGGCCGCTTCCAGGTCTTCAATATAGCTTTGAATCAGCTCTTGATGTTCCTGCTCATCCAGCTTTTCCCGCAGGAATTTACTGGCCACCATCATGGAAATGCTAGCCACCTCCTGACGCAGCTCATCAGCGGCTTCCTGCCGGGCCTGTTCAATTTCAGCCAGGTTACGTTCTTTAATCCGCTCAGCCTCTTCCCGGGCCTCAGCAATAATCTCCTGAGCCCGCTCTTCACCCCGGTCTTCAGCTTCATCGATGATCTGCTGGGCTTTCTTCCGGGCCTGCTTCAGCTCACTCTGATGCTTTTCCTTGAGCTTATTAGCCTCTTCCTTCTGCCGGCGGGCCTGTTCCAGATCACCCTTGATTTTCTGCCGCCGGGAATCCAGCATATTCATCACCGGTTTATACAAAAATCTTTTTAATAGATAAATCAGCACCAGAAAGTTTACCACTTCCCAGAGCATCGTTATATTCAGGTCAACCAAATCCACTTCACCTCCAGATTATTACCTCCAGATTATAAAAAAACAGATTATAAAATCTGTTGCTCAGCAGCTGATTCTTCCAAGTCTGCCGGCCATTGATATCAGCATTGATATAGTATTTTAAGTAGCTATGGTAAAGATCAATACAATGGCAATAACCAGAGAATAGATACCTGTGGATTCGGCAACCGCCTGGCCTAAAAGCATGGTGGTAATTATATTACCCCGGGCTTCAGGCTGACGGGCCACACCTTCGACGGCCTTGCCAGCTGCGTAACCTTGTCCAATTCCTGGACCAATTCCCGCTATCATCGCAAAGCCGGCACCTAAGAGCGCTGCTGCGCTGATAATTGTGTCAATAACTTCCGGTGAAAATTCAACCATTGAAAATACCTCCTTTTGAAATTTAAATTTTACTTGTTTTGGATGCTGAGAAAGATTTCAGACAAAATTGAACCATTACAATACCCCTATTTCATAAAACCTGGCAATCAGTTAACCAGGAAATAAGAACCAAAAAAACTAAAAGCATAAATTAAATTAGCAGTAGTCGGTGCAGTAACCGGTAAACTATTCTAAATCCTTATCCTTACCATCGCTGTCAAAACTAAACTCGCTGACAGCAACCGGTTAAATATGCTAAATTCTAAGCAGCTAATCCCGGCAGACCGCAATATAAGCTATAGCAATCATGCCAAATATTAAAGCCTGAACTGCTCCAACAAAAAGGTCAAACCAGGCATGCAGCGGTACCGGCAGCACCCAGGGAGCAGCAGAGTAAATCAGCATGATGATAATCCCTCCACCTACCATATTACCAAAAAGACGGAAGGAATGAGAGATCGGTTTAGCCAGCTCCCCAACCACATTTAAGGGAAAAAGAATTATGACCGGTTCGCCAAAACCCTTTAGATAACCAAGAACTCCGTGTTTTTTCATGCCTTCATAGTGACTGACCAGAAAAACCACCAGCCCCAGGCCCAAGGTTGTATTAAGATCAGCGGTAGGGTTAACCACACCAGGAATAAAACCTACCAGATTGGAAAGTCCGATAAAAATAAAGATAGTAGCTATAAAGGGCAGCAATCTTTTGCCTTCTCCCGGCATCATGGCTTCAATCTGTTCATAGATTAACTCCACAGTCATTTCTGCAAAATTTTGCAAGCCTTCAGGTACCAGTTTCATCTCTCTGGTAGCCAGTATGGCCCCGATGATGATAACAATACAGACCACCCAGGCCCAGATCAGAGTATCGGTAATCGGCAGAGCTTCATTGCCAAAGAGATAGGTAACCACCTGTGGTCCTGGATCCATGTAAAAACCCCCTTTCCAGCTTGCTAGCTTGATTTCAATATTTAGTACCAACATTATAACATAAATCATATAATCCTAATATAACATGAATGATTCCGCTACAGAGATGTTTATCTTAAGGAAATTTCGAAATTATAACCCCCTGCCTGGCTGAGATTTTGCCAGAAATATTTTTCTAAAATAACTTTTCCCAGTGCAACCATGAGTATTATATGAATTA
>SLJX01000021.1 GCA_007134885.1 Halanaerobiaceae bacterium | reverse complement strand
TTGAAATCAAAATTATTTTTTTGTAAGACATCCTCTAATAGCTTTCGAGTACCTGAACCTTTTTCACGAAAAATAAAATTTTTATCAGTTAAAATTATACGAGGAGTGGTTATTTTGCGAGAGATCATGAGCATTATTTCTTTAGGTGGACCGACAGCTTTTCCTTTGTTGATTGCTTCAATATTTAGTTTGGCTGTTATTATTGAGAAAACTATCTTTTTTGCCAGACAGAACAACAAAAGCGCCTACAGGTTAATTAAGAAGGTGGAGATGCTGCTGGAAGAAGGGGATACCATGTCTGCTTTAAATCAATTGAAGGGTAAGAAAGGACCCAGTGTTCGAATGCTGTCCTCAGCAATCAAAAATCATAATGAAGATAATCAAAGAATTAAAGAGTCTCTGCAAATTATCGGGGAAAATGAAATTAAGCGCATGGAAAAACATCTACCTATTTTAGATGTTGTCGCCATGATATCGCCGTTGTTAGGGCTTCTGGGAACTGTTCTGGGAATAATTAGCAGTTTCAACATAATGGGTGGTGCTGCTGGAGTTGGTGATCCTGCTCAGATTAGTTCAGGAATTGCTGCTGCGCTGATCAGTACGGCCATAGGACTTATTATTGCAATCCCCACTGCTATCTTTTATTCTTATTTTTCCAATATTGTCGAGAGAAGAGCTCACAAATTGAACCAGCATATGGTAAGAATTTTGGAGATGGTTAATAACAATAGAGGTGAGAAGGATGTTCAAAAGTACGCTTAATAAAAAAAGTAACATCAATATAATACCAATGATTGATGTTATTTTTTTCCTGCTGGTGTTTTTCATGCTTTTTACTTCCTTTAGAGCAACACCGGAAGGACTGGAATTACAGCTGCCCACCGCTGAAACAGTTACCGAGCAAACTCAAGAACATATTGTTATTGATATAACTGCTCAGGGTGAATACTATCTGGAAGGTGAATTGATGCCATTGGCTGACATTCGAGTGCGGGTTCAGGAGTTAAGTTCAGAGCATGATAATCTGATTGCCATAATAAATGCAGATCAGGAAACCAGATATCATCATGTTATTAGTGTTATGGATGGTTTAAGGCAGGAGGGCTTTTATAATCTGGCCCTGGCTGCTGAAAGAGAATAATAATCTGGAGTGACTTATAATGAAGCGAAATAGAGAGCCAAAGGACAGGCTTTATGTATTTCTTGTTATCTCACTAATAGCCCATCTATTAATTTTTTACTTCATGCCCTGGGGCGGGCTGGCAGGGGGTTTAAGAGATGGGGGAAGATCCCTGCAGGATTTTGAATTTATTCAAATGGTTGAATTTGAAGCTCTGCCCCGGGAATTGCCTGAAGAAGACATAGTACCTCAACCTGAAGAAGAACCGGAACCAGAACCGGAGCCGGAGCCGGAGCCGGAAGAAATAGAAGAAGAACAACCGGAGGAACTGGAAGAACCTGAAGAACCGGAAGAGCCCGAGGAACCAGTGGAAGAGATTGTTGAAGAAGAACCGGAACCAGAACCCCAGGAGGAAGCAGCAGAAGAGACTGAAGAGATTGAAGAAGATGTGGAAACAGAGCAGGAAGAAGACCCCATGGTGGCTGAAGAAGCAGAGGAGGAAATAGAAGTTGAGCAGGAAGAAGCCGAAGAAGTGGAAGAGGCTGAAGAACAAGTGCCAGAAGAAACAACTGATTTTGTAGAAATAGAAGAAGAGAGACCGGAGGAAACTGAAGAAGAACAGGCAGAAGAGACCGCTGAAGCAACTACAGCAGTAGAGGAAACCGGTGAGGCAGATACCGATGGTGAAGATGAAGAGGAAACACCTGCCGCTGGAGAGTTAATTCAGGCTTCTCCGCTTCCGGTTTATCCCAAATATCTGGTTGGCGAGCGGGAAACCGGTACTGTAATTATTTCGGCAAATATTAATACAGCCGGTGAAATTGAGAATATAGATATAATTGAGAGCTCGGATGTTGAACAGATGGACAGGAATGCCCGGAGCACCATCGAAAATGGCTGGAATTTTAGAGGTTATGCAAACCCCTATTCCATGACAATTGAAATAAATTATGAACTTGATGATAGAGGAGATCCTATCATTGATTTTGAGATATTAGATCTCACCTTTGATTAATACTTGAAATGAGGTGTAAGATTTGCGAAAAAGTCAGTTTATATCTTCTGTGGCTGCTATTTTATTAATGCTGACTTTACTTGTTGGAACTATATCAGGTCAGATTAATGCCCAGGAGAATGTATTCGATGAAATTGATCAACAAGGCAATTTGAGGCTGGGAAATGAATATATAGTGATAGTGGTCAACCAGGAAGAAAATGCCAGAAGTCGCTTTGCAGTGGAGACTACCGGAGGTGATCCCGGGACTGCCGCAGATGAAAATCAACCTTTGATTTATGGCAGGCCAATTCCCTGGACCTCCTATACCACCATTCAGATAGACGGAGTCAACTATGTCTTTGGGGGAGAAACTGACAGAAGAGCAGGCAGAGGAGCAAATTACGGTGAAGAACTTCAAGCCCCTACCATTGAAGATGACAGCATAGTGGCCCGCTACCAGATTGAAGAATTTGAAGTTGAGCAGAGGCTGGAGCTTATTCAGAGCACAACGACAGGTTTATTTGATACTGCCAGAATTCAGTACAGGCTTACAAATACCGGGGAAGAACCGGTTGATTTGGGCTTGAGAATAATGCTGGATACCATGCTGGGAGAAAATGATGGTTCGCCCTTCAGGCTGGAAGATGACGCTATAACTGTAGATGCCAGATATGAGAGAGAGGAGCTGCCTGATTTTTATCAATCCTTTGACAGCCTGTCTGATCCTCATGTAATTTCTCAGGGTTCGTTTATATCTCCTGATGTTGATACTCCCGACAGAGTAAAAATGTCCAACTGGGGCAGTCTGGCAGATGGTATCTGGGATTTTAATTTTAATCCCGGGGAAGAATTTATCAGAGAAGGAGAATTCGAAATAGACAGTGCCATTGCCCTTTACTGGGAGCCCCAGCAGATTCAACCCGGCGAGACTGTTACTTATTCCACAAGTTACGGGCTGGGTGGTATTACCATGGTTCCAGGTTTGCTTTCCCTGGGGGTCAGCTCTCCCGCTGAATTTGCCTTCAGCCCGGAAAACCCCGAATTTCCGGTAGTTGCCTATATAGAAAATACTACTGACATTAGTGCTGAAGAAGTTACAGCCAGGATTGAATTACCGGATGAACTGAGCACTGAGGAAGTAGAGAGGGAACTGGGAGATCTGGAAGCAGGAGAGGTTACCCAGGTTAGCTGGTATGTAGGTTCTCAGGTTGAAAATCTGCCAGAAACTTTAACCTTTAAAGTTATTGTTGATGCTGAAAATACCGATTCTAATGAAGTAGAAAGATCACTGAATGTCATTGGCCCGGCAGAACTGGTGGCAGAAATTTATCTTCCCGATATTTTTGGCTTAACTCATGGTGTATTGGAACCATTACCCTACAGGCTTCGAGCCAGAATAGAGAATATTGGAGAAAGCCCCTTCCGGGATTTTTCTGGAGAAATTATTTTACCCCCAGGAATAAATTTTGCCAGTTATGAAAAACCGGTAAAACAAGCAGGCATCATTCAGCCCGATGAGGTGATCGTTATTGACTGGCAGGTTATGCCTCAGAATGTTGAAGGAGTTTTCCCCTTTGCCCTGCAAATTCAGGGTCGGGACGGCTACAATAGAACCATTAGAGAGAATGTTGAAATCCCGGCAACCAGTCCGACATTGTATCTGGAGGCCAGACAGTCTGCTGATAATAATGAGTATTTAACTTTAAAAGTAAGGGGCAATAATCTGGCAGAAATCGAAAGCATTAATTTTGACCTGCTTTATGATCAAGATAGCCTGGGTTTAATTTACTCAAATCAGGGCTCAGCCTTTGTCAGAGATGGCAGATTAATGGCCTGGAATGGACCGGATAAAGAAGATAATGCTCTGATATTTACTGAAGAACTGCCAGATGGGATAGATTCAGGTGGTTTTGCTAGAATGGTTTTCAGAATAAAAGATGAGATCTATTTAGATGAAATAAAGCTGGATAATGTTGAAGCCTGGGATGAAAATGGAGAGAAAATAGATATTTCTTTAGAAAACCTTGTTGAAGAGGAGGTTTTATAATTGTGAAGAGGACTCTATTGAGCGGATTAATAGTACTGCTGCTGCTGTCTCTTGTGTCCCTGCCTTTAAATGCAGTAGAAATAACCGATGTATCTGAGGACCACTGGGCCTATGATAGTGTCAGGCTGATGGTAGATAGAGGTTATATTTCTTTATATGAAGGAGGGACCTTTGAAGGGACAAACCGGATTTCTCGCTATGAGCTGGCAGAAATACTGGCCAATCTGCTTGAGGATCTGGAAGAAGGTGTAGTTGATATGCAGGAAGAGGATATCGATATATTAAGAGAACTTTCCATAGAATTTCGGGATGAACTGGTAGAAGTAGCAGCTGATATGGAGCTTTTCCAGGATAGGATTGCAGAACTGGAGGAGGAATCTCTGGTACAGGGAGAAGAGATTGCTGAGATCTATGAAGGAATGAGCACCGTGGAACAGGAAGTTACTGATATGATTGATGAGATAGCCAGAATTAGAATGATAGAAGATGAAATGGAGGAACTGGAAGAGCGGGTAGCTGAGCTGGATGAGAGAATGCTGACCATGGAGGATGATTTTTCTGCAGCAATTGCTGAGATTGAAGAGCGGGAACCGGTAGAAGACCCGGAATACATTGCCGAAGTTTCTCAAAGAATGGAATCAATTGAAGATAGGTTAACCCATCTTGAAACCGGGCAGGATGAAACCCGGGAAAATATAGAATCACTGGAGAGACAGAACAGGAATTTTATGCTGTATATTGGTGCGGTTGCCCTGATTTCCCTGTTCAGTTTAATTAATTAATAATAAAGGAGGCATATGATCATGCTAGCCCGGCAGCGGGGGCAGGTTGTCTGCCTCCTGATCTTTGTTTTACTTATCAATTTATTTCTTTTCCCGTTATTTTCGATCAGTTTTCAGCTCACCCCTGAAGTTAGAGCTTCTTCCTTCAGTGGAGAAGACGTACTTAAAGGTGCCGGCGTGGCTCTGGCATTGATTGTTATTACCCAGACTCTTTTTCGAACAAGAGATGGTGACAGCAAAGTTGAGGAAGAGCATTATGAAGAAAGAACAGACAGAATAACAGAGGCTGAAGATAGGGAGGAAAGGATTGATTTTACTGCCAGCGATATCTCGAAGCAGGAAGTTGATTTGCTGGCCCGGGTTGTTTACGGAGAAGCCCGGGGAGAACCCTTTGAAGGACAGGTGGCTGTTGCCGCTGTAGTGTTAAACAGGGTTAAAAGCGGTGATTTTCCTGATAAGATTGAAGAAGTTATTTATCAGGAGGGTCAGTTTATTGCTGTAGAGGATGGCCAGTTTGATCTTTATCCGGGAGAAAAATCCTATCAAGCTGTTTATCAAGCCCTGGAAGGAGAGGATCCCAGTCAGGGCGCCTATTATTTTTATAATCCTATTAAGGCCAGAACATTATGGTGGCTGAGTGCCAGGGAAAAAACAGTTCAGATTGGTAATCATATTTTTGCCAAATAGTCTTTACCAAATATAAATTTAAGTTTATTTTATTTGAATCTCATATAATAAACATATATCTTTAGCTGAATATATATTTAATTGCATTTAAAAAAATAATTTTCATCTGAGTTTATTTTATATGAAAAAGCTCGCTATTTGCGGGCTTTTTTAAAGTAAACTATAAGCTATTAATTTTAAATTGCCTTTTAGGTAAAGTCTGACGGCTTAGCTTTTTGGAGCATAACAGAATAAGAAAATACAAAATGATATTTTGAAATAATGTTTTTAAATAAGTTTAGCCGGTGATGTCCATTATTACAGGGAACGGAAAAAGGGAGCAGTAAAATGTTCTTAGCTAGTATAATTTTTTATCATAATA
>SLJX01000183.1 GCA_007134885.1 Halanaerobiaceae bacterium | reverse complement strand
TCATGGAGGCTGTCAGGCTCATGCTGGAAGATGAAGTTATAAAAGAAACCCTGGGAAATCATATTCTCAATAAATTTGTCCAGGCCAAGCAGACCAAGTGGCAAGATTACCGTTCTCAGGTTCACCGCTGGGAACTGGAAAATTACCTTGAGATTTATTAAAGAAACTATAAAATAGCAGACACTATAAGAATAGATAGAGCTAAAAATAAAGCTATAGATAGAGCCATAAATAGGATATAAGATAGTTATCAGCATGGTTTAACTGATTTAATTTTAAAAGTGTTATAGAAAACTAATCTCATTAATCTCGAATCTAATCTCGTTAATCTCAACAATCTTGAATCTAGTCTCGAGTCTAATCTCATAATCTCGAATCTAATCTCGTAACAATAAATCCCGACCCGGGAATATCCCTGGTCGGGGTTTTTCTTAATAAATACCGATTTTTTTCCTAAATCAATTTTGCTTAAAATCGCTAAAAATCTCACTAAACTTATTTTCTACTTCAGCCCCTACCGCTCCTTTAAGTTCGGAAAATTTAGCAATCAGCTTCCTGCCCTTGTCTGTCAAAGTAGTGCCTCCTGTGCTGCCCCCTCCTGCCCTTCTAATAACAAGTTCCAGATCCAGCCTTTCCTCTGCCTTTTCAACCTTACCCCAGGCAGTCCGATAGGACATATTAAGCTGCTGGGAAGCCTGATTTAGTGAGCCTGTCTTTTCTATTTCCTGGAGCAGCTCCAGTATTCCCTCGCCTATAAGCTGTTCTCCTTCTTCATTCTCTATCCAGAGGCGAAACTCTGGCTTCATGCTCTGATCACCATCCTTTTATGAAACTTCCAGCCTTTCTTAAAAAAAGCTCTTATTAAATAATGTGTTGTTTAAGTTAACTGCAGATTAATAAACTGACATCATTTATTTCGTTTTATTGACTCCCGTTACAATATTTATTCCAGAGCGTTTAGAGCGGTTAGGGCGGTTAACATAATCGAAAGCAACAGGATATTTTAAAAGCTAAAAAAACTGTGCTAATGGACCAGTTCTCCGGAAAGAAATTTCGCTGTCAGTTCCTGCTCTGGTGAATTAAAAAAACTCTTCTTTTCCCCGGTTTCCACCAGCTGGCCCTGATGCAGCAGTCCCACCCGGTCTGCCAGTCTCCGGGCCTGAAAAATGTTGTGAGTTACCACCAGTATCATTTTATTTTCTTTTTTTATATATTGTTTTATCATCTCTTCTATAATACCGATATTGGTCGGATCCAGATTGGAGGTGGGTTCATCCAGCAGAAGCACCTCGGGCTCAAAAACCAGAGCCCGGGCCAGGGCTGCCCTCTGGGTCTCGCCTCCAGAAAGCTTATCAGCCCGCTGATCCTTAAACTCCGTCAAACCCATCTGCTCCAGCAGTTTTTCAATCTCCTCTTTTTTTTCACCATTAATTTCCTCACCTCTGAGCTTTAGGGGATAAACAACATTATTCCAAAGAGAGGTCCTTAATAGAGCTGATCTTTGAAATACTGTAGTTATCTTTCTTTTCTGCTTCAGTTCAGGCTCTCTACCGTTGCCAAATCTTTCTCCTTTAAATTCAATTACCCCGGCAGTAGGCTCTTCCAGAAAATCCAGCAGTCTCAGCAGGGTGCTTTTACCTGCTCCACTGGGGCCCATCAGGCCAAATATTTCTCCCTGGTATAGCTGCATATTATCAATATTTAATACCTCTTTATTTTGATATTTTTTTCTTAGATTGGCTATTGTATAAACTGGTTTCATCGCTGAAATTAATCAATCTCCTTTTCCTGCAGGTTTATCATGATGATATTCAGGATAAAAGCAATCGTTAATAAAATTATGCCCAGGGCAATGGCCAGACCAAAGCGGCCCTGCCTGGTTTCCAGCACAATGGCCGTTGTCAGCACCCTGGTTCTTCCTCTGATATTACCCCCGACCAGCATTACTGCTCCTACCTCGGAAATAATGGCCCCAAAACCTGCCACCACAGCCACCACAGATCCCAGCCGGGCCTCTTTAATTGTGGTCCAGAGCAGCTGCAGTCTGCTGGCACCAAGAGATTCCATCTGTCTTAAGAGATTCCTGTCAATCCCCATCACCGCTGTCATGACAAACCCGGCCACCAGGGGAAAGGCAATAATTGTCTGGGCAACTATGATGGCATTGGGGGTAAAAAGCCAGTTTAGAAAACCAAAGGGACCGCTGGCTGAGAAGAAAATAAAGACAAAAAGGCCTATCACCACAGGAGGAAAACCCATCCCGGTATAGAGCAGAGCGGTGAATAACTTTTTACCGGGAAAATTGACCATTCCTAAAAAAGTCCCCAGAGGCATCCCGATTAATATGGCAAATATTAAAGCCGTCCCTGTAACTCTTAAAGAAACTGATATTATATTTAGTATTTCCGGGTCCAGACCGGTTATTAAATAAACAGCTTCCCGAACCCCTTCAATTATAGTCCCCATCTTGAGAAAATCACCTGTTCCCTTAATAAATTAGATGTTCCTTAATAAAATAAATTATATCTTCCTTAATAAATTAGGATCTTCTCGCAATCAGTTGGTAAATTAACTCTTATCTCCCGGAAAAGCAAACTTGATTTTCCGCTTGAAATAGTTGAAATCGTGGAGCCAAAGGCGCTTCTTTTATCTCTTTATCCCTGAATTTCTATCTCTGCTATCAAACATATCTTTCAGTTATCCCGCAAACAATTTAATCATTACACAAATAATATTTATTTAATCAGCATCAGGAAAGAAAAGCGGCTGACCATAATTATTTTTACCGAATTCTCCTATCTTATCCTGAACATCATCGCTCCTGAAAAATTCCACCAGGGCCTCTGCTCCCAAAATATTAATATGACTGTGCATCTCTGGATTTACCGGTATAATACCATAGGGATTAATTAGTTTTTTATCCCCCTCAAAAAGCAGAGTTAGATTGGTTAAATTATCCTGCATGGCAAGAAAGGTCCCTCTATCTGTCAGGGTGTAAGCCTGTATTTCATTGGCTGTGATCAAGGTGTCTCCCATCCCCTGTCCCAGTGAAAGGTACCAGTTTTCTCTTTCTACTTCTAAGCCTGCAGCTTCCCACATTTCTTCTTCTTTGACATGGGTCCCCGATTCATCACCGCGGGAGGCAAAGGTTGCTTCTCCTCTGCTTCCGAATTGATACATTCTATGCAGCGCCTCTATTAGTTCATTTTCCTTGCCGAGGCCGGCAGGATCATTTTCAGGCCCTACCATTACAAAATCATTATACATTATGTGATGTCTTGCTGTTCCATAACCATTATCCACAAATTCCTTCTCCAGTTCCGGGGCATGAACCAGCAGCACATCAACGTCTCCCCGTCTGCCTATCTCCAGGGCCTGACCTGTTCCTACAGCAATCACATCAACCTGATATCCGGTTTCTTCTTGAAAAATAGGCAGGATTTCCTCCAGCAAACCCGAATCATCGGTACTGGTTGTAGTTGCCAGCTGAATTATCTCAGCTTCAATTTGAACTCCAGCAGTAAAAACGATTAAAATCACAAATATAGAAATTATCATAATTTGAAAAAACTGCAAACAAATTTGATCTTTCATTTTCACCATAACAATACTAACTTCCTTTCCTGTTTACATGGCTTCCAGGTCAGCTTATTTAAACTTTTTCTAAAAACTTGTTCCAAAATCAGCTTAAAAAATAAATCAAAAAAGAGTTTTCTGCTCAACTCTTGCACAGTTTTAAAAAACTTCGATTTTAAAAAACTTCGGAGCAGATTAATAACCGAAAAACAGCAAATTTATATTATTTTTGATAATATATGTTTGAAAAAACATATCCAGAGCAAATAAAAAACTGATTTCTCTAGAATCCTCAATTGTAATAATATAGTAATAAAATTAAATTGTGTTTTTGCTAACATATTACGCTGTTAATGATATTCTATACCTGATCCTGAAGTCCTTTTTTTCAGGAAAAACTTTTCTGATAAATTCCCCGGAGTAAAATAAATACCACCATCAGAATGAAAGCTATCCCGATATCGGTAAAAAAAGCCAGCCCGGCAGTCACGGTGCTCAGGATCGGTTGAGCTGTCTGCCGCCCCGATTTAAAAAGCTGCAGGGCAGAAAAAATCAGCATGGCTCCCAGGACTCCATAGGGAAAAAGTTCAATCAATTCCGGGGAGGCAAAAAAGAGAGCCAGCCCAATCAAAATCAGTCCCGAGATAACATTTGACCCTCCAGTCCGGGCTCCAAAACGATACTGAGCTGCCAGTCCTCCTGCTCCATGGCAGAGAGGAAAGGCTCCCAGAGCAGGAAAAACCAGATTTAAAAATCCCATGCTCTTAACCAGCTTCTCCTCAGCAACCTTCCTTTCAAATAGATCATCAATCATCAGGGTGGTGGCCAAAACCGCATTTCCGATTGTCAGAGGAAGCTGCGGCAGCACACCTCGAAAGATTGCTCCGGACCAGGTCTCAAATACCGGAAGCAGCAGCTCTGAAAAACTAAGATAATGCACCGGCAGGCCTCCCAGCTGCCGGATTCCCAGAATTATACCCAAACCCAGCACCAGCAGGGATGAGATATCCAGCAGGGGAAGAAAATTAAAAGCAACAATCACAGCAGCTGCCAGAATTCCCAGCGCTGGTTGAGACATAATAAAACCCAGGGCCTGACGGAACAAAATTAAAGCCAGTCCCAGCTGGATCCCCCGGATCAACCAGTCAGGAATTTTTATTCTCAGCCAGCCAATCCCGCCGCTGTAGGCTAAAACCAGCAGGATAACCCCCATCATCAGACCGGCGGTGGCAACCTCTCCGGCTGTTAGGCCACCTGCTATCGCCACCGCCCCAATTGATTTCATGGGCTCCACCGGCATCGGTAGTTTATAATATATTCCCGTCGCAATATAGCCTATCCCCATAAACAGAAGAATCGGCCCCAGTTCCATCCCGGTAACCACTGCCGCTCCTATAATTATTGGGAAAAGGGTACCATAATCTCCAATTGCCCCTGCTGTTTCCTGAAGATTGAAGCGATAATCCGGCCACTGGGTCATTGATTTCCCCCCTGTTTAATTTTATGACAGCCTCTACCTCTCAAATCAGTTTCATAGATCTTTTGACATTACCGTTTAACAGAACTTTTGCCATTGCTAATTATACAAAGCCCCTACTGCTAATTATAAATTATTATGACTGTATATAAAATTATTATGATATGTCAATAAATATAGTCCTATTATATTATGTGAATCATATAACATTTTCTTAAATGATTATATTTATTTTAGCTTATGGTTAAACAAATTATATTACAGGACGATTTTAATGTCAAAAAGCTATATACTGTAGTTTCAATCAGCATATCTGTTGTCAATTTATAGAAGTCTCTTGAGGCTCTTTATTATAGTTTCTTATATTTTCTCTAAATATCACATTATCAGCATCCCTGAAATCTTATTTAATCAGCAGCCAGGATTATCCCTGATTACAAGCAGAGGGTTATGTGTGATATAATAATTAACAATAAAGATAATTCCGTCCCGTGATGTAACTCACATTTAGCTGAACAAAAATTTTTAGACCAAAGGAGGACTTATATTGCTCTGGTTAGATTTAAAGTCTGAAACTCTTAAGGATTTTTCTCTGCTCCTGCTAATTCTATCTCTTCTCCTGTTATTTTTAACAACAGAGTCTATCTTAACCGAGAATGCTCTGACCGCAGCAGATATGGAGGCAGCTGAATCCCCGGACTGGGAGCGGCCCTATGATAACAGCCGGATCCGAAATATTTCTGATGTTTATCTCCATTACCGGGTCTGGGAGCCGGAAACCGATGAAATTAAAGGCCAGCTGCTCCTGGTGCACGGCCTGGGAGGTTCCACCTTTTCCTGGCACCAGCAGATTAAGCCCTTACAGGAAGCAGGTTATCTAATTGTAGCGGTAGATCTGCCTGCCTTTGGTTACAGCGACCGTCAGAGAGGTCTGGAACATACCCCGGAAAACAGAGCCGGCTGG
>SLJX01000197.1 GCA_007134885.1 Halanaerobiaceae bacterium | reverse complement strand
GACAGGATAATACTTCCAGGAGCAAAACCTGAATTTGGTTATCAGGATAGATTGAATCAGCTCTTCATCAGACCTGTTGAAGGGCGGATCAGTTCTCCCTTCGGTCCTCGCTGGGGAAGGCATCATGATGGTAAAGATTATGCAGTGCCGATTAATACTCCTGTTAAAGCAGCTGCCGGCGGCACAGTTGTGCACGTAGGCAGATCCGGGGGATATGGTAATACTGTAATAATCGAGCATCAGCGGGGAATGCAGACCCTCTATGCCCATCTAAATTCTTATAATGTCAGGCAGGGCCAGTATGTTAATCGCGGGCAAGTTATTGCCTATACCGGAAATACTGGCCGTTCAACCGGACCCCACCTTCATTTTGAAGTGCGGGTCAATGGCAGGCCGGTAAACCCGGCAAATTATCTGCGCTGAAGTATTTTCATAACATAGATTTGTAAAAAATCCATCCAGCAGAAATTATTTCTGCTGGGTGGATTTATCATTTCAGAAAAAGCCAGTCAGGATAGATTATATTCAAGCAGGGAGTGATTGGATTGCAAAAACCTGCAGTGGAACACAATTATTCAGCAAATTTTCTTTCAGCAGCAAAAACAGACGAACTGGTATTACGTCTTCGGGCGGCCCGGGGTGATCTTAAAGAAGTGAAAGTAATTTATGGTGATCGCTTTGGTCCGAAGTCAGATCCTAAAATGGTAAAAAACATGACCTTCTCAGGTTCAACTGAGGTTCATGATTATTTCTCTGCCAGACTTCAGATTTCCTCCGGTCGCTTTCGGTATTACTTTTATCTGGAGGATTGGAGTAATACTAAACTCTGGTATTGCGAAAAGGGACTGACCAGGGAGAGGCCCCGGGGCTGGACCGGAGGATATTTTCAATTTCCTAAAATAAAGGAGGAGGACCTCTGGCAGGCTCCGGACTGGGCCCGAAATTCAGTTTTTTATCAAATCTTTCCAGAAAGGTTTGCCCGCAGCACAGAGGGCAAAAAAACCACCAGCAAGGGTGAAAGACTGACTGAATGGGGAAAAATCCCGGACCGGAAAACCTTTATGGGTGGCGATTTAAAGGGAATAACAGGTAAACTTGATTACTTGCAGCAGCTTGGCATCAGTGCCATTTACCTGACTCCGATTTTTCAATCTCCCAGCAATCATAAATATGATATTTCTGATTATTATCAGATTGACAGGGACTTTGGAACGGAAGAGGATGCCAGAGAAATGGTTAATAAAGCCCATCAGAGGGGAATAAAAGTTGTGCTTGATGGGGTTTTTAACCACTGTGGTGCTGAATTCTTTGCCTTTAAGGATGTGCTCCGGCAGGGGAAAAATTCCAGGTACAGTGAATGGTTTTATCTGGAAGGTTTTCCGGTTGATAAAGACAAAGTTAACTATCAAACCTTTGCCAGAGAGGTTGCCAGTATGCCCAGGCTGAATTTAGAAAAGGGAGAAGTGCAGGAATATTTTCTGCAGGTTGCTGAATACTGGACAGAGAAGCTGGGTATAGATGGCTGGAGGCTGGATGTAGCTGATGAGGTGCCCAGAACATTCTGGAGAAAATTTCGGCAGCGGATTAAATCAGTAAATCCGGAAGCTTTTATAATTGGGGAGGTCTGGTATAATGGTGCTGGCTGGATGAAGGGCGATCAGTTTGACAGCATAATGAACTATCATTTGATGTATGACATTCTGGATCTGCTTGAGAATAAATCAATCTCTGTTTCTCGTTTCAGCAGCAGAGTCCAGCAGAATCTTTTCAGGTACCGTCCCGGGGCAGCAAATTTTCTTTTAAATTTGCTTGATAGTCATGATACCCCCAGATTAATCTGGCGTTTTAAAGAGCTTGATTCTCATTCAGCAGAAAAATATTTTCAGATGGCAGTAACTCTGCAGTTTACCCTGCCTGGTATCCCCATGGTTTATTATGGTGATGAAGTTGGTTTATCAGGTGGACATGATCCTGACTGCCGTAGAGCTATGATCTGGGACAGCAGCAAACAGAATTCCAGATATAAAAAATTTTACCAGAAATTGATCAGGTTGTATAAAAACTCTCCGGTATTGAAAAACGGCTGGTATCAAGAGATTTTTGTTGATGATGCTTCAGAAATTTTGCTGTTCTCTAGAAATGCTCCAGCAGCAGAGAAGAGAAAAATTTTAGTGGCAGCTAATTTTTCCGATAATGAGTATTCTGTAAAATGGAAAAATATTAAGCTATCTCAGGGAGACCGGGAAATTGCATCTATAAATGCAGAAGTGATTTTCAGCCTTTCAAGTGCGGATACATGCCTCAATAAAGAGGATTTCGTCATACCAGGCAAAGAAATAATAGTTATTAGATTAAATTGATGGTATCTTAGGACAATTTAGGTTAAGTTGATGGTATCATAGGACAATTATTAAATTGATTTGCATTTCTATTTCTGGTTATATATACTTTTAAAAAAGGATAATTATTATTAATTAATTGTGAAGGAGGTTATTAAGCCTTGAAAGAAAAGGAGAAAAACATTATTAAAGAAGCTTTACTGCTGGAGCAGGAAGGTTATGATTTTTATATGCTTTCAGCGGAACGTTACCAGGATGAAAATGTTAAAGAGGCCTTTAAAAAAATTGCAGAGGAAGAGCAGAAACATATGGACTGGTTGAAGCGTCTTTACCGTAAAATGGAAGGAGATGAAAACGCCACCCTCAAACTGGAAGATCCTCCTGAATCTCCTAATATCTTCACCAAAAAGAGAACCAAGCCGCTTACAGGTTCTCTGGCTGTCTCGGTCTTTGGCATAAGTGTTAAAATGGAAAAGGCTGCTGTTGATTATTACACAGAAGCTGCTGCCAGCACAGAAATTGAGGAAGCCAAAGAACTGTATGATACATTGATTGAATGGGAAAAGGAACATCTGAATGATTTTCAGAGTCAGTATGAAATGTTACAACAGGACTGGTGGAATGAGCAGCATTTTGCTCCCTTTTAAATTTTAATATTTTCTATCAGAGCCCCTGGCTGATATACAGCCCCTGCAGCTATTACTTTTATTCAGGGGCTCTTTTTTTTATTTGTTATAAGCTAAAAAAAGTTTCCAAGGAGGTCTTAATAAATGAGAATTGTTCGTTTTATTGCTGATAAAGAAGAAGGAATTTTCTTCGGCAGAATGGAAGAAAATATCATATATAAGATTGCAGGCAATTTATTTGAACAGGGAAAATTTCTTCGAAGTACCGGAGAAAAATATGAGCAAATTGAGGTCAGGATTCTGGAACCGGTTAATCCCCCCAACATTATTGCCATCGGCTTAAATTATAGGGAACATGCCAGAGAGTCCGGTGTTGAACTTCCTCAAAAACCATTGATTTTTTCCAAGGTCACTTCCAGTCTGATAGGGCCAGGTGATGATATAATTTTACCGGAACAGACTCCAGATAAGGTAGACTATGAAGCTGAGCTTGGAGTTGTAATTTCCCGTCCGGCCAAAAATGTTTCTGCAGCAGATGCTGACGATTTTATCCTTGGTTATACCTGTGTAAACGATGTTACTGCCCGTGACTGTCAGCAAAGTGATGGTCAGTGGACAAGAGCGAAATCCTTTGACACCTTTTGTCCTGTCGGTCCCTGGATTGAGACAGAGCTAAATTCTGAGGATTGTGCTATAAGCTGTGAAGTAAACGGGGAGGTTAGACAGGATTCTACCACAGGAGATATGATATTTTCTGTTTATGAAATTGTCAGCTATCTTTCCCATAATATGACCCTGCTGCCTGGAACCCTTATAACAACCGGTACTCCTTCAGGGGTAGGTCTGGGTTATAATCCTGGAAAGTTTTTAGAGGAGGGAGATGTTGTTAAGGTTAAAATCCAGGGTGTGGGTATCCTGGAAAACCGGGTAGTTAAACCTTAGTAATCGCTCAGGGAATTGACTGCTAAAAGATAGTTGAAAGGAGGCTATTCTTGTATCCCTTAAAATTTGAACCCTGTTATCAGGAAAAGGTCTGGGGAGGGCGCAGGCTGGCTGAAGTGTTTGATAAAAAACTGCCGCCCGGGCTGATTGGAGAGAGCTGGGAAGTTGCCGACCATCCCCATGGCCAGAGCAAAATTAAAAATGGCAGGTTTGCCGGCCTGACCATCTCTCAGGTTCTAAATAACCACTCAAAGGAAGTGCTGGGAAGGGAGAAAACAACTGCCAGGGGTGAGTTTCCCCTGCTGGTAAAGTTTCTTGATGCCCGCCAGAAATTATCTGTTCAGGTCCATCCCGGAGATGACTATGCGGCCAGCCAGGAAGAAGGAGAGTCAGGAAAAACAGAGATGTGGTATATATTGGAAGCTGAACCGGGAGCGGAACTTATTTATGGCCTGAAAAAGGGTACCAACAGAAATGATTTTCACCGGGCAGTAAAAGAGAAGAGAGTGCTAGATTTGTTAAATCGAATAAAGGTCCAAAAAGGCGATGCAATTTTCCTGCCTCCCGGGAAGGTTCATGCTATCTGTGAAGGAATTGTGCTGGCTGAAATTCAGCAGAATTCAGATCTTACCTACCGCATTTACGACTGGGATCGAACAACTGAGGCAGGAAGCAGAAGAGAGCTGCATATTGAATCAGCCCTGGAGGTTATTGATTTTTCCAGCTCAGACAATAGCCCTCTGAAAACTGTTTGCCTGGAAAAGGAGAATAATCAGAGGGAAGT
The DNA here is from genome assembly GCA_007134885.1 of Halanaerobiaceae bacterium. Classification (GTDB taxonomy): domain Bacteria; phylum Bacillota; class Halanaerobiia; order Halanaerobiales; family Halarsenatibacteraceae; genus T1SED10-84. The sequence continues at coordinate 1,347 of SLJX01000197.1, read as the reverse complement.
ACTGGTTTCCTGCCGTTATTTTACCGTGGAGGTGCTGAGTATTACTCAAGGCTATCAGAGCAAAACCCGGAAGGGATATCATATTTTAAACATACTGGAGGGGGAAGGCTCCCTTTGGGGAGGAAATTTTGCTGGAGTGGATCTTAAATGCGGTGATAGTCTTTTATTACCGGCTTCTCTGGGAAATTATCAGGTTGCCGGAAAATTAAAGATACTGAAGAGCTCTCCTCAAAATCCTGCCAGTTTAAAGAAGGAGCTGATGAGGGCAGGAATTTCACCTGCCAGGATCAATAAGGTTATCCGCTAGCCAGCGGGAAAGCAGGAGCTTTTTTTGCAGTTAAACAATTTTTGAAGATGACCTCTGGCCTGCCTTTTTATGATAATTAATATGATAATTCAAAAGTTTTATCGTTGCTGTTCTTAATTTTGTTCCTCTTCTTTTTCTATATCATAGGGTAAAGTAATTTCGCTGGCTTTATCTATAGCAGACTTTGTGGCGGAGAAAATATGATCATCAGAAAGGAAAATGTTGCTTCTCCCTATTTTTTTATCAATCCCATACCTTTGGAAGAGTTTAAAGGTATTGCTGTCCAGCCCGCAGAAAAGTACTGCGCCATCATGCTCCTGCACTTTATCAATAAATTTTTCTATTTCTTTAAGTGAGGTTAGATCTATATTTTCCACATTTCTCATCCGAATAATAAATTTTTGATTAGGCCGATAGCTTTCACCAAGCTTATGCTTAAGGCTGGTGGCAGCATTAAAGTTTATATTGCCAGCCAGATTTATTACAATGTAATCATCTTCCTTAACATCATCAATATCACGCCTGAAAAACTCGCTATCCTGCTGTTGATAATCAAAGTGGGAGTAATTAATTGAGCTGGTATTTTTTAAAACAAGCAGCAGAGAAACTATTACTCCAAAATAAATCGCATAGTCCAGGCGGGGTGAGAGAATAGTTGTTAAAAAAGTGGCTGTAAAAATCAAACCGTCAAACCTATTTTGAAAACAGTCTTTTAATTCTTCAAAATCAAACATTCCAGCTGCCACAACAATCACCAGGCTACCCAGAGCTGGAATCGGGATATAAGCTCCCAGAGGGCGGAAAAAGATCAACACGGGAATTATACTGAGGCCGGATATTAACTGGGAAAGCCTGCTTTTTGCTCCAGCCTGAAGGTTGGCAAAGCTTTTAGTCAGGGAGCCTGCCGCCACGAAACTGTTGAAAAAGGAACAGATCACATTAATTATTCCCTGGGCCAGAAAAACCCTGTTGAAGTCCAGCTCCTGACCGGTATGAACTTCGAGAGCTTTGACCGTGCTTAAGGTGTAGATAAAGCCCAG
>SLJX01000126.1 GCA_007134885.1 Halanaerobiaceae bacterium | reverse complement strand
ACAGTTTTTCTCTCACCGTCAGCTTCCTTTATGTTTTCAGTATCTGATTGCAGCTTTCTCTCTGTCATCTGCTGGATTACCTCCTGTTACCAATGCTATATTCAAAGATCTGCCTTAATACCTATCCGGGATACTATCTGCAATGTATTAATATCCACAAATACTATACGAGGCCAAACTTTCAGTAATTCTGGTCCTGATCAGTAACTTCAGCAACAACCTGCTTGATAATCTGCCAGGCCCGCTCCACCTGTTTTTTTCCGGTAGTTCGCTGGCCCACCACCAGCCGGATGGTATATTTGCCATCCAGTTTGGTGTGGGTGAGAAAAACCTCACCGCTCTGATTGATACTATCCAGAATTTTTTTATTAATTTTATTGAGCTCCTCGGGAGGAGTGCTGCCATTATTCCAGCGGAAGCAGACCAGGCTGGTGCTGACCGGAGCTAGAAGTTCCAGTTCCTTATCTTCTCGGATCCAGCCGGCAAATTCTTCAGCCAGTTTGATATGCCTCCTGATTATATCCTTAAGACCTTCAACTCCATAATCCCGAATCACAAACCAGAGCTTTAGAGCCCGAAAACGGCGGCCCAGTTGAATACCCCAGTCCCGATAGTTGTTGACTTCATCGTCCCGGGCCGTCTTTAAATATTCAGGATTGATTGCCAGTGTCCGGATTAAAAGCTCCGGATCCCTGACAAAATAGGCCGAACAGTCAAAATTTGTCAGCATCCATTTATGAGGATTAAAGACAAAAGAATCCAGGTATTCTGCTCCTGCCAGCAGATCCCTCTTCTCCTCCAGAAGGGCGGCAGTGCCGGCAAAGGCTGCATCGACATGCAACCAGAGATCATAGCGATCACAGATCTCCCCTATTTCAGGAAGAGGATCAATCGCCGTTGAGGAGGTAGTCCCAATGGTGGCTACCACACAGGCAGGTTTCTCACCCCGCTCAAGGTCCTCCTGAATCGCCTCCTCCAGCTTATCAGGACGGAGGGCATAATCCTCATCGGTAGCTATATAACGCAGGTTTTCCCGACCGTAACCGGCTATTTTCACCCCCTTTTCAATGCTGGAATGGGTTTCTCTGGAGCTGTATATTTTCAGGTTCTCCTGCAGTCCTTTATCATTGCTGGTAAAATTGGTAGCAGCCTCCCGGGCAGTCAGCAGAGCAACCAGGGTGGCAGTGGAGGCTGTGTCCTGAATGACACCTTTTAGGCCCTTCGGGAGCCCCAGCATCTGCCTCAACCAGTCCAGTACCACCTCTTCCAGCTCTTCGGCTGCCGGAGAAGTAGCCCAGACCATACATTGAGCACCCAGGCCGGCAGCCAGCAGCTCCCCCAGAACAGAGGCGGGACTGTTATTGGCTGGAAAATAGGCAAACCAGCCAGGATGCTGCCAGTGCGTGATTCCTGGCAGAATTAATTTCTGAAAATCTTTCCAGATAATTTCCATATCTTCACCTTTATCCGGAGGAGAAGTAGGCAGTCTGGACTTAATTTCCCCCGGTTTAACCGAAGATTTCACAGGATACTGTTCCACTTTGTCAAAGTAATCAGCTATCCAGTCCACCAGTTCATGGCCATATTTACGAAAAGTAGCTTTATCCAACTTTTTGCACCCTCCTTCCAAACTATATTTATTATTTTCCCTTTTTTAATCTGATACCTGCCTTTTTTGAAAAAATAATCCTTGACCTTTAACCTTAGTTTGATATAATGGAAGTTAATTATATAACACTTTAACAAACTACAACATTAAAGAGAGGAGGCTGTATCATGCAGCTAGCAAATCGTGTCACCGGTCTGGGTTCAGAAGTTGCTTTTGAGGTTCTGGAAGAGGTGGAAAGTCTGACAGCTGCGGGAAGAGATATAATTAGTCTGGCAATAGGGGAGCCTGATTTTACAACTCCTGAGCCAATTAAGGAAGCGGGCATAGCGGCTATCAAAAATGATAAAACCGGATACAGCCCCTCGGCGGGGATTCCTGAACTGCGGGAGAAGATTGCTGATTATCTCCGGCAGTCCAGGCAGGTTGACTATTCCCCTGCTGAAACTGTAGTAGCACCTGGAGCCAAGCCCTTAATTTTTTATGGATTGCTGGCTCTGGTTGAACCTGGTATGGAAGTAATTTATCCCAATCCCGGCTTTCCCATTTATGAATCAGCAATTGAACTGCTGGGCGGAATACCGAAAGCACTGCCTCTGCGCCCGGAATATGATTTCACCTTTAACATATCTGAACTGGAAAAGGTGATCAGTTCCCGAACTGGGGGAATAATAATCAACTCTCCTCACAATCCTACCGGCAGTATAATTTCCCGGAATAAAATGGGACAGCTTGCTGACCTCATCAACGATAATGACCTCTGGGCAATCTCCGATGAAGTTTACTCTGAACTGGTCTATGAGGGTCGGGCAACCAGCCTGTCTGAATTTCCCAAAGCAAAAGAAAACACCCTCCTGATAGACGGATTTTCCAAGTCCTATGCCATGACCGGCTGGAGAATTGGTTTTGCCGCCGGACCCCGGGAACTTATAGATGTAATCAGCAAACTCATCACCAATTCGGTTTCCTGTACCGCTACCTTTACCCAGCATGCGGGAGTCACCGCCCTGACGAAGGGTAGAGAGTCCATAAAAAAAATGGGGACCGAGTTAAAGAGACGGCGGGAGTTAATCTGGAAGGGCCTAAATGAAATTGAGGGCATTCACTGCCGTAAACCTGAGGGTGCTTTTTATGCCTTTGCCGATGTAACAGCAGCCTGCCGGAATCTGGGCCTCAGTAATGCCGCGGCTCTGCAGCAGCATCTTCTGCAGGAAGCCGGTGTGGCAGTACTGCATCGTGAATGTTTTGGCAGCAAAAACCCTTCGGAAAAGAAAGAATTCCTGCGCTTTTCCTATGCCAGCAAATATGAACTTATTCAAGAGGCCCTGGAAAGAATCCGCCGGGCGGTAGAAGTCCCGAATTATAAGATAAGCTGACAGTCTTATCCTCAGACGGAATTTAAAGCTTAGATTTAAAACTTAATTAAAAAAATCATAAACCCTTCAGCTTAATCCGGAAATCTGGCGGAACTGAAGGGTTTTTCCCTGTCAAATTATATTTCAGGGAAATGACTTTCCAGACGATGAAAAACTCCCGACCAGGACAGGCTTTTTACTGCAGTGCGATAATTTTCATCCTGAAGAAAATCAAGCTCCTCTCTTTGCTGCAGCTGCTTCTCCAGGGCTGCTGCCAGCTCAGCTTCATAGCCTGGCCGCTGAGCCGGGACCGGCTGATCAACATTTTTTAATTCCGGCAGTTCCACAAATTCTACCGCCGGGCTCTGCCGGGCTATCTCCGGCAGCCAGTTTTTCACCCCTGGTAGATCGCTGCTGACAACCCTTAAACCTGAAGCCAGCGCCTCCAGCAGTACCAGGGCAAATCCCTCATAATAAGAAGGCAGGCAGAAGATATCGGCATGTCGCAGCAGCCTGCCAACCTCCTCCTGCTCCAGCTGCCCGGTAAATTTTACCGGGCAGGAAACCCTCTTTGCCAGCTCTTTGATCTGTATTTTCTCCTGGCCCTGACCGGAGCCAACCAGGGTGACTTTAAAATCCCTTTCTGATATTTGATCACAGGCTCGCAGCAGAGAACTGACACCTTTGGACAGGCTGAGCTTACCCACATAAATTATTTCTGGCTGTCTTTTCTCAAGTCTCTCACCCAGCTCTGTCTCTGTCGGGAAATAAAAGTTCTCTTCATTATACCCCAGGCCGGTGACAGTGATTTTCTCGGCGGGGTACTCAAAAAGTCTCCTGACCTCCTCTTTTTGAAAATCATTCAGGGCGAAAATCCTTTCCAGCAGGGAAACACCCTGTTTCACCCTCGAGGCAAAGCGGGGATTCTGCTTCAACTGTCTCAGTCCGGTACCATGACAGATTCCCAGCACTGGAAGTTCGGTGAATTCTTCAGCAGTAAGAGCGGTTAACAGCCAGAGATGATGGGCAATAACTACCGGCCGAACCAGACTTTGCCGGGCTTCCAGTATTTTAGTGCGAAAAGCAGCTTCCCAACTCTGCTGCTGCTCCCTGTTCATATCACAATAACGGCTGCTTTCATAAGGCATGACATCACTCATACCAAAAACGCTGCAGGGCAGTTTTTCACTTTCAAAAAGAACCGGGTAAAAATCCTCTCGCTTTAGATAACCCAGATCCTGAAATTTATTGTTTTTATTGGCTGCAGCCACCACAGCCTGATCATAGGAGTTTCTGTGAGCTGCCCGATAGAGCGACTGAAGGTACATGCCGCTGCCAGTACAGCCGGGCCGCTGGGCCAGCACCTGAAGTAGTTCTCTGCTCATGATTTATAATCCTCCTTATTCCAGCTTCTCACTAATTATCAGCCGGCTCCACATGAACCAGCACCTCCTGAGCCTCGGGATAATCCTGCAGCAGTTTTGCTTTAACCACCGAGGCTATTTCGTGCCCCTCAGCCACAGTTATATTAGGATTAACAGTGATTTTGATGTCCACATAAAGATCCGCCCCATGGTAGCGGGCTTTGATCTCCAGCACATCCTTCACGCCTGAAATATCCAGGGTTTCATTTTCCAGCTTCATCATTTTATCCCGACGAGGTGCTCTTCCCAGCAGATTAATAAATCCACTACCCATAATCTTTATGCCCACTTTTATAATCAACCCGGCAACCAGCAGGCCTGCCAGAGGATCCAGGAAAACAAATCCCAGACGTGCTCCAACAATACCGGCCAGGGCGGCTACCGAAGAAAGGGCGTCACTGCGGTGATGCCAGGCATCGGCTATCAGGGCCTGATTATCAGTGGAACTGCCCACCTTGTAAGTATAACGGTACAGCAGCTCCTTAACCACCAGAGAAATAAAAGCGCCGGCTGCTGCCAGCCAGCCCGGTAGAGATATCTCCCCCGCCAGCAAATTGGTAATCATGTTATAACCCAGTCCCAGGGCGGTCAGCAATAATATCACACCCAAAAAGGTAGCCGCCAGGGGCTCAGCCTGTCCGTGACCGTAATGATGATTATGATCGGGGGGCTTGCTGGCAAAACTTACCGCTAGTAAGACTCCCAGAGACGTTACCATATCAGAAAAGGAATGAAAGCCATCAGCCACCAAAGCCGCACTGGTGGCTACCGTTCCCAGAAAGATTTTCAGCACTGCCAGCAGGAAATTGGCTGCCAGGCTGAGATACAGTACTTTTTTGCCCCGGGCCGAACGGGAATAGGCTTCCATGTAAGATCATCTCCAGTATCATGTCCGGTAACATGAGCAGGCCAGCAGGAATAAAAATTTATTTTTCCATCAAACTGTGGGCAATATCAGCCATCTGGTCAGTAAGATGTTCAATGTCTTCAATCGCTTCCAGGTAAATTATTCCAGCTGTAGGTTCGCAGATGCCTTTTTTGAGGCGAGTCATATGCTCGTTCCGGAACTCCAGCTGACGGCTATCCATATCCCTCTCGCCGTTAATCAGGTCCGGTACCAGATCATAATTTTCTTCCTCCACCAGCATGATTGACTTATCAACCAGTTCCAGAATCTCCCGGGCCACCTCTTCCAGGCTCTCTAGGGCTTGAGCAGAAAAACAGACATCATTTTCTCTTATGTAATGGGCCAGATCCGCCATATCATCAGCATCATCTGCCATACTCTCCACCAGATCAGCCACTGCTATAAAATAATCCCTGTCCCTGGCATCTTCATCTGACAGCGTACTGCTTTCCAGCGAGGTCAGAAAGTGAAGTAAGTCTTCCTGAATCTCATTGATTATCTCCTCCCTCTTTATTACCTCATCAGCCAGCTCCGGGTCAGCCTCCAGCAGACTCCGGAAGGCATCCTCAATCATATCTCTGGTTATCTCCTGCATCCTGAGCACTTCTTCCTTAACTTGCTCTAAAGCTACACTCGGGGTGCTTTTCATTCTTTCGTCAATGTAACTCAAGCCCCGCTTGATGGTCATATCTTCGCCGGGGATAAATCTGGTAACAGTTTTTTCAAGGAGTCCGATGAAAGGCAGCCAGATTAGGGTATTGACAATATTGAAGGCCGTGTGGGTATTGGCCAGCATCCTCTCCATGGTCCGGGGAGTATCAAAAATCCGGAAGAGCCCCACCATCAAATTTTCCAGCCGGGGCATAAATCCCGGCACCAGATAGATCAGCAGTAGAACCAGGGTTGAGCCAAAAACATTAAACATAAAGTGGGCAGTAGCTGCCCTTTTACTGGTTAGATTGGCACCCAGACTTGAAAGGGCAGCAGTAAAGGTGGTCCCGATATTTTCACCTAAAATAATGGGGATAGCAGCCTGATAATCGATCACGCCCGCCGAGGCCAGCCCCAGCAGGATTCCGAAGGAAGCCGTACTGCTCTGAACCGCAAAGGTAACGATAACACCGGCCAGGAGTCCCAGAATGGGATAGGTGCTGAGTGAGGCCATCAGCTCCATGAAAACCGGGGAATCCCTGAGCGGCATCATAGTTTCGCTCATAATGTTCAAACCCAGAAAGAGAATACCAAAACCCAGGATTGTCTGACCGATATAGCTGTGTTTTCTGTTTCTGGCAAATAAATAAAGAGCCACCCCTAGAAAAATAGCATGGAAGGCATAATCGCCCAGATCGAAGGAAATCAGCTGGGCTGTAACGGTTGTGCCGATATTGGCACCCATGATGACCCCGATTGATTGAGCCAGGGTCATCAGGCCAGCATTGACAAATCCGACCACCATTACAGTGGTGGCGCTGCTGCTCTGAATTATTGCTGTGACTCCAGTTCCCACCAGAATACCCATTGTGGGTCTGGTGGTTAAAGAGGCCAGCAGGTGCCTAAGACGCTTTCCGGCAGTTTTTTGCAGTCCCTCGCTCATCTGTTTCATCCCGTAAACAAAAAGAGCCAGTCCTCCCAGAAGACCGACTGCAATTTCAATAGCCAAAATTATCGGCTCCTTTTTCAAAAATTATAATTTGCAAACTCCAAGCCAATCTGCAGAACTATAAAAAATCCCGCTGAAAACTAACAAAGCTAACGGGTAAATTTGTCAGCCACTGAAGAAGCGGCATAGGCTTCGGGTTTGATCAGAGCATCATAACCGCTTCCAACCACCATACCGACCACCTCTTTAATAATGGTGCTGGTTGGTCCCTTTTCTCCTACATCGACATGAATTTCGATCTCCAGTTCCTCATTAAGTTCCTCTTCTTCAGCTAGCATCCCAGTCAGTTTGCTGGCGACCTCCAGGCTACGCGAGACCTCATAAAAAATCCTCTGTTTGAAACCGGCCCGGTCCGGGGCGGTATCACGGTGATAAAAAAAGCGCCCTCCCCTGCCTATACGGTAAATCACAATAGCTGTCACGAAAGAGGCCTCTTCGCTTCCCGGCTGGGAGTCGGTTCCGATAATCAGCTTATAGGCATTATCGGGATACTCTCTGACAAACCTCATGATTGTCTGGTAAGTTTGGTTGAAGGATAGGCTGCCATCAGTGGGACTGATAAATTTCATATTAATCACCGACCTCTGCTAAAAGAACATTGAAAATATTGCTCAGTTCAACTATCTCCTGCCAGGACAGCTTCTCTCCCCGGATCCGGGGATCAATTCCGGATCTCTCCAGGGCCCGGTCTACCAGCTCCCGGGAAAGGTCAATCTCTGCTGCCCTGCTCAGAGAATTCCGGATAGTTTTTCGTCGCTGCTGGAAAAGAGCCCGGACAATTTGAAAGAAAAGTTTTTCATTATCCGCCCTCTCTTCCCTGTTTCCTCCAGGATTTAGCCGCAGGATAACCGATTCTACCTCAGGCCGGGGCCAGAAAACCGTAGGCGGAACCTGGTAGATCAACTCCGGCTCGGCATAGTACTGAACGGCTATACTGAGAGTCCCGTAATCCTTGCTGCCTGGATCCGCTGCAATCCTCTCCCCTACTTCCTTCTGGACCATGAAAACCAGGCTTTCAGGGGCAGGTGAAATCTCCAGGAAGAGTCTAATAATCGGACTGGTAATGTAATAGGGCAGGTTGGCCACCACCCGATAACCTTCCTCTTTAAAAGATCTGGAGGTTAACTCCTCAGCCCAGTCAATTTCCAGGGCATCCCGGCAGATAACCTCGACATTATCTTCTTCCTGAAATAAATCCTGCAGCACCTGGCAGAGCCGGGAATCCTTTTCCACGGCCATGACCTGGCCCTGCGGTAGAGCATCAACCAGAGCACCGGTTAATGCCCCCAGGCCCGGCCCGATTTCCACCACATTATCACCGGATTCCAGACAGGCTGCATCGATTACCTTCTCCAGAATATTGCTGTCAACCAGGAAGTTTTGCCCCAGGGCCCGGTTAATATTTATATCATACTGCTTGAGAATATCTTTCACACCGCTGGGTGTGGTGATGTCTGGCATCCTTTGCCTCCTCATTTCAATCTGACCAGGCCGTGCTTGAGGGCGGTAATTACGGCCTGAGTTCTGTCATTAACATCGAGCTTACGAAGTATATTGCTGACATGATTTTTAACGGTTTTCTCGCTGATGAAGAGTTCTTCGGAAATCTGCCGGTTGCTCATACCTCTGGCCAGCAGGGCCAGAACTTCGTGCTCCCTTTTGCTTAGAAGTTTCCGATAATCGACACTTTCATCCTCACCATCTCTGCTTTCGTGAATCACCGAACTGGGGAATACGGTATCTCCTTTCAGCACCGAATCAAGAGCATCCTTGAGCTCTTTTGAGGTTATATCTTTCTGGATAAAACCCTCAGCTCCGGCACTGGTTACTTTATAAACATATTCTTCATCATCGTGGATGGTCAGAATGATCACCAGAATTTCAGGGCTTATTTCTTTAATTTTGCGAATGGCATCAATCCCATTCATCCGGGGCATATTCAGATCCATCAGCACCAGATCCGGAAAATATTCTCTAACTCGGGCCACAGCTTCCAGCCCATCAGCCGCTTCTCCCACAACTTTATAACTGTCAAATAAGCCAATAAGTTTAACTATCCCTTCTCTGACAAGTTCGTGATCGTCTGCCACTAACACCCTGGTCTTTTTCACAATAATCTCACCCTCCATGCTTGACCGGTAACCTGATATCTATTCTAGTTCCCTGGCCGGGATTGGATTTTATCTGGAAATCACCCTGCAGCAGGCTGCATCTCTCATTCATGCTGGCCAGTCCATAAGAATTTTCCAGTTTCTCATCCGAGTCAAAACCCTGACCGTCATCGGCAATTAATATTTTAATGTTCTGGCTGTCAAACTCCAGCACTACCCTGCCGCTGCTGGCCTGAGCATGTTTCTTTATGTTATTCAGGCCCTCCTGGATCAACCTGAAAATAGTAACCTCAATACTTGATGGTAATTTCTCAGCCTCTCCCAGCACCTCAAAATCCAGGCCAATTTCTGTTTCCCCCACAAACCTATCGATATACTTCCTCAGAGTGGGGACCAGGCCCAGCTCCTCCAGGGACATCGGGCGCAGGGCATAGATAATTTTTCGGACATCAGTGACGGAATTTTTAACTATTTTCTTCAATTCCTCCAGTTCTCTGGAGGCTTCCTCTTTATTTTTATCAATCATTCTCTGTACTATTTCCACCCGCAGCACAAGGTTGGCCAGCAATTGAGCCGGTCCGTCATGGATTTCCCGGGCCACCCTTCTCCTTTCCTTCTCCTGAGCTTCAATTATTTTATAAATGAAATCCTCTCTGCTGCTAAAATCCTCGAACTTACTTGAAATATCAATCATTCGACCCTGGAGAAAATCGTTAACTACCCCCATCCGGCTGACCAGACTTTCGGAGCGCTGGTGGACTTTTTCCATGACCTTGATCCTCTTTACCAGCTGGTTTATTCTCTGCTGGGTTTCTTCCCTTTTTTCCCGGAGAATAGCAAGTTCCTCCTCGCAGGGATTTTCTTCTTTCCCGCCGCCGGACTCCTCACAGCAGGCCTCCTTCCTTTTCCGGATCTTTCCGGATAGCTCGGAAAGTTCCTGCCGGGCTAGAGACAGTTTGCTCTCAATCCTATCAATTTCCCGGCGGGAAGATTCAACAATTTCAAAGATCTGGTTTTTGCTCTCCCCGATACAGGAAACAGTTCTGGTAAGAATTTCCTCAAGTTTACTGCTTAGCTTCTGGCTGCTTGGCATCCCGGCTACCTCCTTGCCTCGGCATAGCTTTTGACTTCTTCTTCTCCCCTCATCACCCGAAGTCCACCTGCTGCCAGGTGTTCCATTTCGGCAGCCCCCGGAAAGACATGCACAGGGGCCAGAAAATTTATCTTTTTCTCCAGCCGTCCTACCAGGTAATCCGAATTAGCCAGGCCTCCGGTGATAAAGATAGCAGCAATTTTACCGGAAAGAACTGCAGTCATGGCCCCAACTTCCTTGGCTATCTGATAAATCATACCCCGGTAGACAAGCTCTGCTTTGCTGTCGCCGTCGGCTATCCGCTCCTCAACCTCCCGGCCGTCAGCCGTGTCCAGGTAGGCCACCAGTCCGCCCCTGCCCACTATTTTCTCCTTCACTTCTTTTGCTTCCTGCTTCTCCTGATAAATATACTCTACTAGGTCCAGGCTGGGCAGCGTGCCGGCTCTTTCCGGGGAATAGGGGCCTCCCTGGTTGGCATTATTAACATCCACAATCCGACCGCCCTTCAGGGCGGCAATGGAAATGCCTCCCCCCAGGTGCACTCCAATCAGGTTAATTTCTCGGAAATTATTTTCCAGCCTCTCGACTGTCTTCCTGGCTGTAGCCTTAAGGTTAAGAGCATGGGACTGGCATTTGCGAGGCAGTTCTGGCAGCCCGGAAAGCCGGGCCTCCGGTTCAAACTCATCTACAGCCACCGGATCAACAGTAAAAGCTGGCACCCCAGCATTTTCGGCCAGATCTCTGGCAATAATGGCAGCCAGGTTGGAGGCATGCTCCCCGTTCTTGCCCTGTTTAAGATCCTGAACCATTTCCTCATCAACCAGGTAGGTTCCACCCGGTATGGGGTCCAGCAGACCTCCTCGGGCCATAATAAAATCAAATTCTCCAGGAGAAAAGCCTCCCTCTTTAAGGGCTGCTAAAACCAAATTCCGGCGCCAGTCCAGCTGGTCGATCAGCTTCTCAAAAGAAGCTAACTTCTCCCGGCTGTGATTGATCTCCCTGTTCCAGATTTCACTTTCACCGGAAAAGATAGCTATTTTGGTGGAAGTTGAACCGGGATTGATGGCCAGTGATTTCAAGTTTATCTCCTCCCGATATGGCTATTCCTCCCGCAAAAAACCTGACAGCCTGACAAAGGCCGTCTCCTCATCGGGACCTTCAGCCCTGATAACTATCCGATCGCCCTGTCGGGCGTCCAGGTTAAGAACACTGATGATGCTCTTGGCATTGGCCAGCTGACCATCCTTTAAAACCTCTATCTCCGAAGTGAATCTGCTGGCCGCCTCCACGAAACTTTCAGCAGATTTAGCCCGCAGTCCGTATTTGCTGGTAATTTCTATTTCACCTTCTATCATTGGTTCTAACCTCCTGAGTTTCTCTGCCCAGAGCTCAAACCCTGGTTAATCCCCGATAAGCTTCCGAAATTCTGCCGGTTATTTCTCCGACCAGGCCCCGGCCCACCTCATTTTCATCAATCCGGACAACCGGCATAATTTCCGTGGTGGTGCCGGTTAAAAATACTTCTTCAGCCCTGAAAAGCCGGTCCAGGCTGATGCTCTGCCCCCGAACCTCAAGATCCAGCTCCGGTGCTATATCCTGAATAACCGTCTGTCTGGTTATGCCCTTTAAAATATAGTTGGTAGCTGGCGGTGTGATTAAGCCCCCTTCTTCAACCAGAAAAAGATTTGATGAAGAGCCTTCAGTCACAAAACCATCCCGGTGCATAACCGCTTCATAAGCCTGGGCCCTTTCTGCTGCCTTTTTGGCCATAACATTGGGCAGCAGAGCAATTGACTTAATATAACATCTCGACCAGCGCTCATCGGGTCTGGTAATAATTTTAACTCCGCTTTGATAATACTCTTCAGGCCTGGATTTCAGAGAACCAGCCTTCATGATCAATATGGAATCAAGCCCATCAGGATAAACATGGGTGCGGGGACAGACCCCCCGGGTCAGCTGAATATAGATGCTGGCGTCCTCTGTTCCCAGACCGATAGAAGTCAGATAGCCCTCTGTTTCCTCCTGTAATTCTGCAATCCCGGGGCACGATATCTCCAGTTCAGCAGCCGAAAACACCAGTCTTTCCAGGTGCTCCCTCAATTTAAAGGGCTTCCCCTGATAAACTGCAATTACTTCATACACTCCATCGGCAAACTGAAAACCCCGATCTTCAATATCAACCAGAGCTTCCTGCCTGGGAACAATTTCACCATTAACATAAATTTTCTGATTCATAATCTGTCAGGCCTCCTAAATTTTTTTGCTTTCATCAGTCTCAAAAGCTTAATAGTGCCAGTTCAGGCAGGCTTCTGCTGGCTGATTTAGCTCAAATAATTTATTATTCTAAAAATCAGGTTTAACAGTAAACTCAATAAAATCATGGAGGTCAGCGGAAAATAAAAACTAAAATTTTCTCTTTCAATCCTTATATCGCCGGGAAGATTGCCCAGCCAGCCTGGTAAACCACCCAGGCTGATGATTATTCCCAGTATCAAAAAAATTAATCCCAGAATAACCAAAACACGACCCAGTTCACCGACTCCCAACATCGTGCTTTAATCCTCCAATCTGCTATAGTCTTCCAGGGCAAATAGCTGCTGTCCATTAGCTGTGGTTAGCTCTGCCACTTTTTCGACCGGGAGATTCAGACAATTAGCAGCTGTTTCAGCTACATACTTAACATATGCTGGTTCATTACGCTTACCCCTTTTCGGTTCCGGAGCCATATAGGGGCAGTCTGTTTCCAGCAAAATTTTTTCCGGAGGAGTCTGGCTGACTATTTCCCGCAGCCAGCCCAGCTTCCTGAAGGTAATCAGTCCGGTAAACCCGAGGTGAAAACCAAACTCCACCAGTCTCTTAGCCATCCCGGAACTGCTGGAATAACAGTGCACCACACCTGCCAGTCCGGCGCCCTCCTCCTGCAAAATTTTGAGGGTCTCCTCCTCGGCCTCCCGGGAATGGATAATAACCGGCAGTTCCAGCCTGGCCGCCAGCCTCAGCTGGGAGCGAAAGGCCTGCTCCTGCTGCTCCCGGGGAGAATTATCATAATAAAAATCCAGTCCAGTTTCTCCCAGAGCTTTTACTACCTCCCGACCGGCAAGTTTCTTCAGCTCTCTGGCCGTATCCGGGGTAAAATCACTGGCATCATGGGGATGAAGACCAACTGCTGCTGCCAGCCCGGGAGTGCCTTCTGCCAGCTCAACAGCCCGGCGGCTGGAATTTATATCAGCCCCAACTGTCAGGATATTAATAACTCCGGCCTCCCGGGCTCTTTTCAAAACCTCATCTCTATCCTGATCAAACCTGGTAAAATCAAGGTGAGCATGGGTGTCAAATAATTCCATTCTGTCACTCCTCACTGCAATAATCAGCGAACTGCCTGAGCCAGGCTAAGCTCAGGATTACATTTAATTTTATTATATCCTTCCCCGCCTATATATGCAAGACCGGCCTGAGTCCGGTGCTTTTATTATAATTCAATAAAAATCTGCAGGCTCCTTTATAAATTAGATGGTAAATTGTCATTTCTCTAAAGTTTCCCCGGAAGATAAGGGCTTAGTGTAAAATAGCAATAGGGCAATTGTTGAAAGAGTTAGATAAGCGAGTCCTGTTTTATCTTAAAATCATTTATGGTATAATTAGATTTGTTACCGTATTAGAAGTTAATCATTATCTATCGGATTCTGTCACCGGATAGATTCACTCCGGTCTCATTAGAGCAGGAGGTTTAATCATGTCTGTCTACTTTGATCACAGCTCAACCACGCCCTGCCTCCCTTCAGCAGTTAAGCTCGTAAAAGAGTCTCTAAGCCGAAACTTTGGCAATCCCTCTTCTGTTCATGAGCTGGGATTGAAGGCCGAGAAAATTTTAAAGGATACCAGAAAGGTAGCAGCTTCGGTCCTGAAAGTTAAACCGGAACAGATTTTCTTTACTTCCGGAGGCACCGAGGCTAATAATCTGGCCCTGAGAGGTCTGGTGAAAAACCGCCGTCAACGTCCTGTCCATATTATTTCCAGCTTTATCGAACATGACTCTGTTTACCGCACTCTGCAGGATCTTAGGGGACAGGAAATTGAAGTTACCTTTATCAAACCGAACAGCCGGGGAATTATTGATCCTGAGAAAGTTAAGCAGTCCTTTAAAGCCAACACCATCCTGGTTAGCATAATGCAGGTTAACAATGAAACAGGCGCCCTGCAGCCGGTCAGGGAAATTGGAAATTTAATCAAACAACTCTCCAGCAGCCTACTTTTTCATGTTGACGCAGTCCAGGGGCTGGGTCATGTTCCAATCGCACTTAAAGAATGGCAGGTAGACCTGGCCAGCTTTAGTGGTCACAAAATTGGGGCGCCCAAGGGTACCGGTTTTTTATATCTTAAAAATCAAAATTTGCTCAAGCCAATAATAACTGGGGGAGATCAGGAAAACCGGCTTCGTAGCGGTACAGAAAATGTCCCGGGAATCGCGGGACTGGGTGCTGCCCTGGAAGAAATTCCTGAATTAAAGCAGAAAAAGCAGCCCGAAAGGCTGCTCAGATTAAAAAAACATTTTCTGCAGCAGCTTGACCACAAAATACCAGAAGCTCTGCTCAATACTCCAGAAGAATCTGCTCCCCATATTATCAATTTTTCTCTAAAAAAATTGCCTGGAGAGGTCCTGGTTAACGCCATGAGCAGCAGAGGGTTTTATATTTCCAGCGGCTCAGCCTGCCATGCCAGGAGAAATACGGAAAGCCGGGTTTTAAAGAAAATGGGCTTGTCTGACGGCAGGCTGCAGGGCGCTCTCAGGGTCAGTTTTGGCAGGCAGAATCAGCCCGGAGAAATAGACAGATTTCTTGCTGCCCTGCGGGAAGAATATGATCTGCTGCAATAGTATTGCTGTGCTAGTTTATAGTAGTATTGATGGAACAGTTTTTAGGAGGCAATAATATGTATGATGTCATTATCATAAGATACGGGGAAATGGGTCTCAAAGGGAAGAACTTTAAGAAATTTTCCCGGGCTCTTCAGCAGGATATCAAACGCCGCCTGGCCAACCTCCTGGATTATCGGTTGGAAACCACCTATGGCAGAATATTTTTAAGGTTAAATTCCGGCCTAGAAGAAATCCCTCGGGAAGCAGTAAAATCCCTGAAACTGCTTCCTGGCATTGTTAATTTCAGCCCTGCCATCACCCTTGAACCTTCAGCAGAACCTGATAAAATTGCCGCCAGCGCCTCCAGGCTGATAGCCAGGGAGTTGGGGCAAAATTCCGGAACCTTTAAGGTTGAAACAAATAGGGCCAACAAGGATTATCCCCTTATCAGCCCTGAAGTTAGCAAAAAGGTAGGGGGGCTGATCCTGAAAAGGGTCAATCATTCTCTGACTTCTCCCGAGCAGAAACTTACTGTTGATGTTCATGAACCCGAGATTCTGCTGGAACTTGACATCAGAAAGGACGGCATCTATGTCTTTTCCAGAAGATATCAGGGTTCGGGGGGGCTGCCTCTGGGCTCGGCAGAATCAGCTCTGCTGCTGCTATCAGCCGGAATTGACAGCCCGGTGGCAGGCTGGCAGATGATGCGGCGGGGCGCCCGGCTTGATATTTTCCATTTTCATACACCCCCCTATACCGGGGAAAAAGCCCTGGAAAAGGTGCGCGATATCTCCCGGAAATTGGCCCGCTATAATGGCGAAACCGGTCTCTATTTGAGTCGAATAACTAAAATCCAGCGGGAAATCCAAAAATGCTGCCAGCCGGATTACAGTGTCACCATCCTGCGGAGAATGATGATGCGAATTGCCTCCCGGCTGGGAGAGAGGCTTGATTCTCAGGCAATTGTAACCGGTGACAGCCTGGGTCAGGTGGCCAGTCAGACAATAACCAACCTTAGAACCATCAGCACTGCTGCTGACCTGCCGGTACTGCGTCCCCTGTTAACCCTGGACAAACAGGATATTATCAACCAGGCCAGAGATATCCAGACCTATAATATCTCAATCCGACCTCATCAGGACTGCTGTACAATCTTCGTACCGGAAAATCCCATTACCAGGCCCTACCCGGGACCCACTGCTGAAATAGAAAAAGCCCTTCCGGTTGAAGAGCTGGTGGCAGAAGCCCTGGAAAAGATAGAAGAGGAGACTATTGAAGCTGACCTATAGCAGTAGAACAATAGAACCAGTTATGAGAAACAGAACCGGTATTATCTGCTGGAATGATCGGCCTTTTTCTCCTCTTTGCTGATTGCTGGACGTTATAATTATCGCAATAATAATAGAACATACAAGTATATGCAGGAATATTAGCAGAAATTATAAAAACCATCAAAAATTGGGGTGAAAGAATGGAAATACCGGAAAAACTCATTTCCGAACTAAAAAAAGTTTCCGGGTTGAAAATAAGAATAAACGAGCCCTTGGCTTCCCATACAACCATGAAGGTGGGCGGTCCCGCCGATCTTTTTCTCCAGCCTTTGACAGTAAGAGCAATGATTACAGTGATAGAGAAGATGTCTAACTATCATTGCCCCTATATTTTGCTGGGCGGGGGAAGTAATGTAATTGCCGCAGATCGGGGAGTTCGGGGAGCGGTAATATCAACCCGGAAATTACAGCAGGTAAGAATACAGGGTAATCGGACAACCGCCGAAGCCGGAATTCTTCTGTCAGATTTCTGCCAGCAGCTGGCTGAGGCTGGGCTGAGCGGGCTGGAGTTTGCTTCCGGGATTCCGGGAACTCTGGGAGGGAGCATCTACATGAATGCCGGAGCCTATGGTGGTGAAATTAAGGACTGCCTGCGTTCTGCTGAAGTGCTGACAGCTGAAGGCCGGAGTTTGACTCTCACCGCTGAAGAGCTGGAACTGGAATACCGCAGCAGTCTGCTGCAGGAGCAAAAATTGATTGCTCTGTCAGCCACCTTTAAGCTCCAGGAACGTCCTTCCTCTGAAATAAGAGCAGAAATCCAAAAACTTAAAGAAAAGCGCTGGGCCAGTCAGCCCATGGAGCAGCCCAGTGCCGGCAGCACCTTTAAAAGACCGCCCGGTCATTATGCCGGCAGCTTGATCGAAAAATCCGGGCTAAAAGGCTACCGGGTTGGGGGAGCCATGGTTTCTCCAAAGCATGCCGGTTTTATTGTCAATACCGGAGAGGCCACTGCCCGGGACATTGTTGAACTAATGATGGAAATCAAGGAAAAAGTTTATCAGAAATTCGGAGTCAGGCTGAAACCAGAACCCCGACTGATTGGTGAATTTGATAAGCTGCCCTATTAAAGAACCAACCATAAAATTGATTGCTTCAAGATAAATCGTTTCCTTCCTGACTGTAATTCTGCTCCTCGTAATTCTGCTCCTTTTATATTAACCCTGCTGAATTAGCTTCTCCTTGGCAGTTCGGGAGAGCTGTTTGATCCGGTATTCTTCCTGTAACGCCCGGCTGCGATCGTCGCAATCCTGAAAGTAAACCAGTTCAACCGGGGCTCTGCCTTTAGTATAGCGGGCACCCCGGCCGGAATTATGCTCCTTTATTCTCCGTTTAAGGTTGGTGGTATAACCGGTATAGAGTGTTCCATCCTGACATTTTACCAGATAAACATAGTCGCCCTTTTTTTCAGGAGTTTTCATAGTTGGATAGCTGGCCATAACATATAATTATTTACAGACTTGCTCTTATTTTCATCAGATCCAGCAGATGCTGTTTTTCTTCCTTTATCAGTTGATTCAGAACCTTTTTCGTCGCTTCTCTATTATAAGGCAGCATCTCGGAGTAAAACAGGATGGAGTCCTTTTCTGCCCTGATAGCCATCTCAATTACCTCCCGGGAACCGGTAAAACTTTCTTGCACTTCTGCCTCAGCCGGGAAAACTGAAAATTCAACCAGAGAATTAAGATAGGCACTAACCTCCTCATCATAGACATATTCAGCCTCTTCTCCGGTTTTATCCCTGACTGCCTTCTCCAGCATCTCAAATCTTTCATAGTGATCCCGCTCATCACCGGCCAGTTTTAAAAATAATTCCTCGATTTCCTGATTATCAGTCCTCTGGGCCTGAAACTGATAAAATTCCAGTCCTTTTTTTTCAATATCTTTCGCCATTTCTAGCACTTCAATAGAGTTAAAACTTTCCTGCAGCATATTAATAATCACCCTTTCCTGTTATTTTTTCCTGGTATCACAGAGATTAATTTTAACTATTCGTCTAACTATAATCATTAACTTAGATATTCATTCCTGATATCCTTCTGGAAGGATAAAATCTTTTTCCGTTTTGACCGGCAGCCTTCCCTGACCATCTTTACTCAACCACTATATATAGCCATTTTTATTTTTATAACCCCCTATATATTGTATTTTTATCTCCTGTTCTATTTATTTTTCCAGTAATATTTGTTATAATAACTGTATGCTTGTAGTGCATAAAGTCTATATCTTCAAATTTCGAAACTGTAATCCTTATCATGCCAAAGGATCCTGTCAAGCAAATTCCAGGAAAATGACTTTTCGCAATGAAAACATTATAGGAAGCTAAAAATACTGCATATAAATCTTAAAAAAGATGCCTGCCTATAAATTTTTAAATCCATAAATAAAAGGAGGAGAACAATGAGTGAAGAGGTTGAATTAACGGATAACGCCCGCCGCATCCTCAAGGCTCGCTATCTCAAAAAAAATGCAGAAGGGGAATTGATTGAAACTCCCCGGGAGATGTTTCACAGAGTAGCTGAGAATATCGCCAGTGCCAGTGCCAGATATGACGAGTCCGTGGAGGAAGCAGCCCAGGAGTTTTATCAGGTGATGAGCAACCTGGAATTCCTGCCCAATTCACCGACTCTGATGAATGCTGATAACGACCTTCAGCAGCTCAGCGCCTGTTTTGTCCTGCCGGTGGAAGACAGCATGGAGGGGATTTTCGATGCCATCAAAAACTCCGCCCTTATCCACAAAAGCGGAGGAGGCACCGGTTTCAGTTTCTCCCGGCTGCGCCCCAAAAATGACCGGGTCAAGAGTACCGGAGGAGTGGCCAGTGGTCCGGTCTCCTTTATGAAAATATTTGACGAAGCCACCAATACAGTAAAACAGGGGGGCAAGCGCAGGGGTGCCAATATGGGGGTAATGCGGGTGGACCACCCCGATATCAGAAGATTTATCACCTGTAAGGAAGATGAAAACATCCTTAATAATTTTAATATTTCTGTGGCTCTCACCGATGAATTCATGACAGCCTTGAAAAATGATCAGGATTATCCCCTGATAAACCCCCGCACTGGGAAAGAGACCGACCGGGAAAGTGCCCGGGAAATTTTTGATTTAATTGTAAAAATGGCTCATAAAAACGGAGAGCCGGGAATAATTTTTCTCGATAGAATTAATGACGATAATCCCACCCCCGAGCTCGGAAAAATTGAAAGCACCAATCCCTGCGGCGAACAGCCCCTGCTGCCCTATGAAGCCTGCAATCTTGGTTCTATTAATCTCTCGAAAATGGTCAGGGGAGAAACCGGCCAGGCCGAGATAGATTTTGCTAAACTCAGAAAAACAGTTCAGATAGCAGTCCGTTTTCTGGATAATGTGATAGATAAGAGTGAATTCCCTCTGCCTGAAATTACCAAAATGGTTCAGGGTAACCGCAAAATTGGTCTAGGGGTAATGGGTTACAGTGATATGCTGATAAAAATGGGATTGGCCTATAACAGCCAGGAGGCCGTCCAGACTGCCGAAAAAATCATGAAATTTATCCAGCAGGAAGCCCGGGAAGAGTCTCACCGCCTGGCAAAAAAACGAGGCCCCTTCCCCAATTATCCTGACAGCATCTATGACAGGCACTACCGCAATGCCACCACCACCACCATCGCACCCACCGGCTCCATCAGCATCATCGCCGGAACCAGCAGCGGCATAGAGCCGTTATTTGCCCTTTCTTTTGAAAGAAATGTCCTTGACGATACCCTGCTGGAGGTCCATCCCATCTTTGCTGAACTGGGAGAAAAGCGGGGCTTCCTGAGCCAGGAACTTTTGGAGAAGATAGCAGGAGAAAGTTCAATTCAGGATATAGAAGAAATACCCCGGGATATCAGGAAGCTTTTTGT
>SLJX01000148.1 GCA_007134885.1 Halanaerobiaceae bacterium | reverse complement strand
TGAAAGAGCCGGACCTGAAAGATTCGAGCCTGCAGGAACAGCTTAATAAAGATGAAAATAAATCTAAGCCAGAAAAAGTTGAATATCAAGAAAAAGATGAAGCTGAGAGAATTCTTCAGGATGAGGAGGATGTAGAGAAGGGTTTTTTCCAGCGTCTCAAGGAAGGGCTGGCCAGATCCCGTCAGGGTTTTGTCGATAAGGTCAGTTCGGTTTTCAGCCGCAGCAAAATTGATGAGGACTTTTATGAAGAACTGGAGGAAACCCTGATTCAGGCCGATGTGGGAGTGAAGGCCACCATGGATTTGATTTCCGATCTGAAACAGGAGGTAGAGGAGCAGGAAATTATCGAACCGGAAGAACTATATCAGATTTTCCAGGAGAAAATCAGAAATATTCTGGGAGAAAACGACCAGGTTCTCAAGCCCTGGCATGATCTTAAGGTTCTCATGATAGTGGGAGTAAATGGCTCCGGCAAGACCACCACCATTGCCAAGCTGGCTCACCGCTATCAAAAGCAGGGTAAAAAGGTGCTGCTGGCAGCCGGAGATACCTTCCGGGCCGGAGCAATTGATCAGATCAAGGAATGGGGCCGCCGGCTCGATACCGATGTCATTTCCCAGAACGAAGGTGCCGATGCCGCAGCGGTAGCCTACGATGCTGTTCAGGCAGCCAGATCCCGGGAGGCCGATCTGCTGATTGTGGATACTGCTGGAAGGCTCCACACCCAGAAAAATCTGATGGAGGAGCTGAAGAAAGTCCGCCGGGTGATTGGCCGGGAGGCCGGGGAAGAGGTGGTGGAGGTTATGCTGGTTGTCGATGCCACCACCGGACAGAATGCTTTAAATCAGGCTAAAATTTTCAACGAAGCAGTTTCTGTGGATGGCATTACCCTGACTAAGCTGGATGGTACAGCCCGGGGGGGAATTGTACTGGCCATCAAAAAAGAGCTGGGGCTACCCATTCGCCTGATTGGTGTGGGCGAGAGAGCGGCCGATCTTCAGGATTTTGACCCGGATAAATTTGTTGAGGCCCTTTTTTCCAGCAATTAACCTGCATTCAGTCTTGACAGCCAGCCGAATATCAGTTATAATATCCCCTGTAAAGGTAAAACACTTAACACTACAGGGTGATTTTTTTGTTAGAAAAGACGATCACCATTGGTAAACTATTTGATTTTTACGGCTCCCTGCTGACCTCGAGACAGCAGGAGATCATGAAGTATTATTTTTATCATGATCTCTCGCTGAGCGAGATAGCTGATAACCTCGATATCAGCCGTCAGGGAGTCCATGATCACCTGCAGCGGGCTGAAAAGCAGCTGCAGCAGTATGAGGAAAAGCTGAGCCTTTTGGCCAGCTACCGCGGTCTGCAGGAGCAGGCTGATATTCTCCGCAGCCGTCTTAAGGATGACAGCCCCCTGACTGAGGCAGAACGCCAGGAATTACTGCAGGCAGTGGAGAAAATTTCTGCCTGCCTATAGTATAGGGGCAGAGGAGGTTATATTATGGTTTTTGAAGGATTGGCCGAAAAACTTCAGGATACCTTTAAAAAACTCAAGGGCAAAGGCAAGCTTTCCGAGGATGATGTCAAAGCGGCTCTTCGGGAAGTCAAAATGTCTCTGCTGGAAGCCGATGTTAATTATAAGGTGGTTAAGAATTTTGTCAGCCGTATTGAAGAGCGGGCTGTTGGCAAGGAGGTTATGGAAAGTCTAACCCCGGGTCAGCAGGTCATCAAGATTGTCAATGAAGAGCTTACCGAGCTGATGGGTGGAGAACATCAGGACCTGGAGCTCTCTGACACTACCCCCAACGTGATTATGCTGGTTGGCCTGCAGGGTTCCGGTAAGACGACCTCGGCCGGGAAACTGGCCCGTCATTTCAAGCATAAGGGCAAGAATCCCATGCTGGTAGCCGCCGATGTCTACCGTCCGGCAGCAATTCAACAGCTGGAGATTCTGGCCGGCAGGCTGGAAGTTGATGCTTTTCAGATGGGCACCGATAATGACCCGGTTGATATCGTCAAGGGCGCCGTTTCTTCTGCCGAGAAAAATGGCAATGATATTATCATAATTGATACCGCCGGCCGGCTCCACATTGATGAAGAGCTGATGGATGAGCTCAGCCGGATCAAGGAGGAAGTTAAGCCCGATGAAACCCTGCTGGTTGTTGATGCCATGACCGGTCAGGATGCCGTTAATGTTGCCGAAAACTTTAACAAAAAACTCGGAATAGATGGCATGCTGATGACCAAGCTCGATGGCGATGCCAGAGGTGGTGCGGCTCTGTCGATCAAGGAAGTTACCGGCAAGCCGATAAAGTTTGCCGGGGTTGGCGAGAAACTCGATGCTCTGGAGCCCTTTCATCCGGACCGAATGGCCTCCCGGATTCTCGGGATGGGCGATGTTTTAAGCCTGATCGAGAAAGCCGAGGAAACTATCGATGCCGAAAAGGCCAAAAAGCTGGAGGAAAAACTTCGCCAGGATAAATTTACCCTGGAGGATTTCCTGGATCAGCTGGATCAGGTCCGCAATATGGGCCCCATTGATGAAATTATGGGCATGATTCCCGGGCTGAGCGGGGCCAAACAGCTTAAGAATATGCAGATGGATGATAAGCAGCTGGATTATATTGAGGCCATCATCAAGTCCATGACCAAGGAAGAACGCCGCAATCCTGATGTAATTAACGGCAGCCGCCGCCGTAGAATTGCTAATGGTAGTGGCACCAGCGTGCAGGAAGTCAACCGCCTTTTGAAGCAGTTTAAGCAGACCCGCAAACTCATGAAGCAGATGAACTCCAAAAAGGGTAAAAGACGGGGCGCGGGCTTAAATCTACCCTTCATGAACTAAGCTGGTTTTCAAAATAAACCGCCATGCCCCCTCTGGGGCACAACAATACATGAAAATAAAGCTGCGTATTTTTAGATAAATTGATAAACATCTAAAACCCGGATATTTGTAACATCAATTAAAATTGATGAACTGATTTGAGGGACTAATTCGGTGAACAAGTCTTGAACTTTAAGTTTATGGCATATGACGAAATTGTATATCACGATATTGCATATGACGACATTGTAAATAATGGCTTGTTTTAGGTAATTATTTGTATATTTGATGGATTTGGATTTTTGATGACTACTAGTTTGATGACTACTAGAAGGAGGTGTAAGTATGGCTCTTAAAATTAGACTCAAGCGCATAGGTAAAAAACGGGATGCTGCCTTCAGGCTGATTGTTTCTGATTCCAGAAATGCTCCCTCAGGAAAATTTGTCGAGGAGATTGGTTTCTATGACCCCACCAAGCAGCCTTCCGAGGTTAGAATAGATGAAGATAAAGCACTGGAATGGCTGAAAAATGGTGCCCGTCCTTCCAATACTGTGCGCAGTCTCCTCAAAGATTCTGGCGTTTGGGCCAGACATAAGGGAGAAGCCAATTAAAGGAGGTTGTCCCTATGAAGGAAATTGTTGAAGTAATTGCCTGTTCTATAGTTGATAATCCTGATCAGGTTGAAGTCAGCGAGGAAAGAGGGCAGAAAAGCGTCCGGATTAAACTTTCGGTAGCTGAGGAAGACATGGGTAAGGTTATTGGCCGCCAGGGGCGAATTGCCCGGGCAATTAGAACTGTGGTCAAAGCTGCCGCTACCAAAGCAGATAAAAAAGCAATTCTTGATATTGAATAAAAGGGCCGGTGATGGCAGTGGGTAATAGTGAAAAATATGAAAACAGTATTAGAAATAACAGGATAAACAATAACAAAATTGAAAAGGACAATAACAATATTGAAAATGACAATCTCATAGTTATCGGACGAATTGTCCGCTATCAGGGCAATCAGGGTCATCTCAGGGTTGTTCCTCTGACCGATAATCCCCGGAGATTTTTTAACCTGAATAAGGTAATCCTGGAAACCCGGGAGGGCAACAGATTACTGGAAGTAGAGGAAGTTCGCGAACATAAGGGTTTTATTGTACTCAAGCTGGAGGGAATTGATTCTCTGGCTGAGGCAGAGGATGTTCGGGGAAACTTTCTCAGCATTTCCGAGAATGAACTGCCAGAACTGCCAGCCGATAATTATTATATTTATCAGTTGAAGGGTATGAAGGTGGTAACCGACACCGGCCGCGAACTGGGGGAGGTTCGCGATATTCGAACCGATACCGGGACAGACGTTTTTATTGTTTCGGGTGTCGATAAGGATTACCAGATACCGGCTGCAAAAGAAATCATCCTCAACATTGATCAGGAAAAGAATATTATCACTGTCAAACCAATATCCGGTCTGCTTGATTTGTAATTCCACGGCACCTGATTTAATTTTGATTAATTTGAAATGAAAACTGGACAGGAGTTTTAATATGAACTTTGATATCCTGACAATCTTTCCCGAAATTTTCCCCGGACCGCTGGCCTGCAGCATTACAGGTCGGGCCCTGGAGGAAAAGCTCATTACTGTAAATCCCGTTGATATTCGGGATTTTAGTACCGATAAACATAAAAATGTTGATGATTATCCCTATGGGGGAGGGGCCGGTATGGTGATGCAGCCCGGTCCGCTTTACCGAGCCCATCAGGATGTCATGCAGCAGCGGGAATATCGACCGGAGACGATTTTGCTTTCACCTCAGGGTAAGAAGTTTTCCCAGGATCAGGCCCGGGAACTGAGTCAAAAGCCCGGAGTAATCCTGATCTGCGGTCATTATGAAGGCGTGGATGAGCGGGTGCGGGAGCTGATAGTGGATCGGGAACTTTCGCTTGGGGATTATGTACTGACCGGAGGTGAAATGCCGGCAATGGTGGTGATTGATGCCGTAGCCCGCATGATTCCCGGAGTTGTAGGTGATGAAGAGTCAACCCGCCAGGATTCGTTTTATCAGGGTATACTGGATTATCCCCAGTATACCAGGCCCCGCAGCTTTCAGGGGCTGGAGGTTCCCGGGGTTTTGCTCAGCGGCCATCATGCCAGGATTGAGCGCTGGCGCAAGAAGCAGGCCTTTAAGCGCACCTGGCTACGCCGTCCGGATCTCCTGGAAGAGGCCGATCTGGATCCCGAAGATATAGAAATCCTACACGAAATTCAGGCCGAGCTGACCGAAGAGGAAGATAATGAGCTGGCAGAAGAGAAAAATAATGAGCTGTCCGGGTATGAAAATAATGAACTTACCCGAGATAAAAATAATCAGGCAGATGGAGACAGGGGTAAAGATGACCAACAGGCAACCTGAGGAAAAAAATCGGACAAGAGCAAAAGATGCTGATGTCAATACTGATACAGCCGCAGTTTATCTGGCTTTAGTTCACCATCCAGTTTATAACAAGAATGGCGAGGAGATAACCACCACCATAACCAACCTGGATCTACATGATATTTCCCGGGCTGGCAGAACCTATAAAATTGCCGGTTATTATGTAGTTAACCACCTGAAATCCCAGCAGGCTCTGGTACGCCGGATGCGTAAATACTGGACTGGAGGTAAAGGGGCAGAGTTTAATCAAAACCGCCATGAAGCCTTCTCAGTCCTGAGGATTGTAGATTTTCTGGAAGATGCCACGGCAGAAATTGAAGCTGAACAGGGTCAACTGCCAGTAATGGTGACAACCTCGGCCAAAAGCTATTCTCATACCACTCCGGTGTCTTTTAAGAGGCTTCGCTCCGAAATACAGCAATCGGAGCGGCCCTACCTGATACTATTTGGAACCGGCTGGGGCTTGAGCGAGTCTCTGATTGCTGACTGTGATTATCTGCTGGAACCCGTCAGGGGTAGAGGAGATTTTAATCATCTCTCGGTCCGCAGTGCCGCTTCAATTATTCTGGACCGGCTGCTGGCGACGGCCTGGTGGAATCAGGAATAGCACTTAAATAGTGTCGATAATATTAAAGTTGATATTATATTTTAAAAACCTGCAGTTTATTAACATTAGCTGCAGAGTTTACTAACATTAAATTCATTTAATAGAGAACAAATTCATTTAATAGACAACAAAATTTATCCAACTGAACTGACGAAAGGAGGTAAAACAATGGACATTATTAATAAAATTGATCAGGAACAGCTTCGAGATGATATTCCGGATTTTAAGCCCGGTGATACTGTTAGCCTGGCAATAAAGGTAAAGGAAGGCGAGAAGGAAAGAGTTCAGCCCTTTGAAGGTATTGTTATCAAAAGACAGGGTAGCGGCGCCCGAGAAACCTTCACGGTGAGAAAGTATTCTCACGGAGTGGGAGTTGAAAGAACCTTTCCCCTGCATTCACCCAGCCTGGCTTCGATTAAAGTACTCAAAGAAGGTGATGTTAGTCGCTCCAAGCTCTACTACCTTCGGGAGCGCAGGGGTAAGGCAGCCCGGGTTCGGGAGAAAAGACGGGCCCGTCTAATGGAAATGGAAGATGTTGATTCCATTGAAGATCTCGAGACTGCTGAATTTTTAGATACGGATGCTGGCTCCGGAGCTGAAGAAACAGAAAGCGAAGAAAAGTAAAACTGCACCTTAGGAGGTGGGGGGGCAACCTTCACCTCTTTTTTTATTTTTTGCCTTTGATAATATGCCGTATTATTTTCATCTATTTTTGTGCCTCAAGGAGGCATGAGGGTTTACTTTGAAAATACGCTCTGATATTTTCATGTATTGTTGTGCTCCAGAGGGGCATGGCGGTTTACTTTGAAAAATTGCAGATAAATTTTTCATAAAAATAAAGAAACAAATAAATTAATAAGAGCACATTCATAGGGGTACATTCATAGAAATATATGAATATATGTATGAGAGTATTTGTTATGACTCCAGGAGATGGAGGCGATTTTTGTGGCTGAAAAAATTAACTGGTTTCCCGGGCATATGGCAAAAGCTTTAAGAGAAGCTGAAGAAAATCTTAAACTGGTTGATCTGGTAATTGAGCTTAGAGATGCTAGAATTCCCCGCTCCAGCAGCAATCCCAGTCTCCTGAAACTGCTGGAGGAGCAGGAGAGGATTATCGCGCTTACCAAAATTGACCTGGCCCTACCCGAGGAAACTAAAAAGTGGCTTGCCTATCTTGAGGAAACCAGTGAGGAGAGCTGTCGAGCTGCTCTGGGAATCAATGCAGTTAGCGGCCGGGGCAAGGATAAGCTGATAAAATTAATTCATCGAGTTCGCCAGAGCGTCAATCAAAAGCGCAAGCAGAAAGGCTTAAATCAACGGTCTGTGCGGGCCATGGTAGCAGGCGTTCCTAATTCCGGCAAATCCACTCTAATTAATTTGCTGGCTGGAGGTGGTCGAGCTAAAACCGGCAGCCGGCCTGGAGTTACCAGAGGTCAGCAGTGGATTAAGGTTGGTGACAGCATTGAATTGCTTGATACTCCGGGCCTGCTTTGGCCTGATATAACCGATAAAGAAATGGGTTACCGGCTGGCCATCTGTGGTTCAGTGAACCCCGATGTGGTGGACCGGGAACTGCTGGCCTGCCGCCTGCTGGATTATCTCAGGGAAAAATCTACCCAAGCACTCCAGCAGCGCTATGGAGTTGCTGATAGGGGCGAGCATAGTTATGATCTGCTGGCAGAAATAGGGCGAAAGCGGGGATGTCTTCAATCCGGAGGGCGGGTTGACCGTCAGCGAGCTGCCGGTATCGTACTCCAGGAGTTTCAGGAGGGCAAACTGGGACGACTGACTCTGGAAAAGGCTCCCCAGCAAGCAAGCCAGGAAGAATGACATATATGAAAAATGTCGTGGTTGATTTCTCTTGAGCCGAACCAACTTGAGCCGAATCAACTTGAGCCGAATCAAAATGATATTTTTAGTTTAGTAATAATGGGATTATACCAATTGTTTGTTGTTTATTAGTAATTGAGTTGGACCTTCTGGTAATTGAATTGGACCTGTTGTTTACTTAATTACAGTTGTTTATTTAATTACTGTTGTTAATTAATAATTGTATTGGGTTTATTGCTAATTAATAATGTAATTATGCCTGTGGTTAATTGATGAGGGGATTATGCCTGTTGATAATTAATTGATAGTTTGTGTTTGTATTACCCTGAAAAATAAGAAAAAGGAGTGGAGAAGGTGAGCGGGGGCAGAGAAGATAAAGACCATAATAGAGAAGATAAAGGCCATAATAGTGATATGGACGGTAATGGTTATCACAATAATGATTATGACAATAAAAATGATTATTACAATAAAGATGATAATGATGATAATAATAAAGTAGTTAAACATAATGACTCTGAGATAACTGGCGAAAGAATTGCGAACATGACAATTATGGAGCTGAAAGAGCTTTTTTCCCTGAAGCAGCCTGATGAGGAAGTGATACAGCTGCTGAAAGGGGACCCTCGTAAGGGCGTGAAGCAGCTTGCCGGCCGCCTGGAAAGAAAGCAGCAGCGTCAGGATAAGCTCCGACAGGTCTGGCAGCAGCGGGAAGCCTACTGTGATAAGCTCCGTAACCAGGGCTATAATTTGATCTGTGGTCTGGATGAAGCCGGCAGGGGTCCTCTGGCCGGACCGGTAGCAGCGGGAGCAGCAATTCTTCCGGCAGACTGTTATCTCCCCGGACTTGATGATTCCAAGAAACTCTCAGCTGCTAAACGGGAGGAACTGGCAGCCTGGATTCAGGAGATTGCTCTGGACTGGGAGGTTGTTCTGGTCAGCAGTTCCCGGATTGATGAAATTAATATTCTTCAGGCTACCTGTCAGGCTATGGAAACCGCCCTGAAAAGACTGAAGCTGGAACCACATTATTTGCTGCTTGATGGCGAGCTGGAGCTTTCAACCTCCATTCCTCAGGAAAAGGTCATTGACGGAGATGCCAGAATCAATGCTATTGCTGCTGCCTCAATTCTGGCCAAGGTCACCCGGGATACCCTGATGGAAGAGTATCATCAGCAGTATCCTAAGTATAATTTTGCCAGCAACAAGGGCTATGGCACAGCAGAACACATAGCTGCCCTGGAGAAATACGGACCTTCCCCAATTCACCGGCATTCTTTTGCTGTGGTAGCTAAAAACGCCTAAATATAACCGGAATTTTTCCAGAATATTTATAACCCCAAACTAATTGTTAGTAACCTCTGGTGACCTAAAAAATAACAAGTTAATTTTTATTGAGATTACTGTAAACCAGTTGTAGATGTTAAACTAAAATGACCAGTTTAATAAAACCAGGCCTGCACTGCGAAAAATGAGTTTTAAACAAATTATTCGGCAACATTTAAGCAAATTATTCAGCAAAATTGTTGTAAGAACATACAGGATTGTTGTAAAAATACCCAAGATTATTGTGCAAATACACAATATTATTGTACAAACAAACTGGATACAAGTACCCTGGAAAATAGTATCCTAGAGACAATAGAATCCTAGATTAGCAGGAGGGCTGATAATTGTGCGAACAAAAGTCATAACCCGGGGAGCCATGATCACCGGGCTATATATTGTCATAACCTACATTTTAGCACCGGTCAGTTTTGGACCACTGCAGTTTCGGCTGGCCGAAGCCCTGACGGTACTGCCAATTCTCTATCCTGAAGCAGTACCGGCTCTCTTTCTGGGAGTCATGCTGGCCAACATCATTGGCGGACTGGGGATGGTTGACATCATCGGCGGCAGCCTGGTAACCCTGCTGGCAGCAGCGGTTACCTACAAGTTTCGTTTTAGTTTTATTGCCTATTTAAGTCCCATAGTATTTAACGGGGTGCTGGTCAGCCTCTACCTTTCGGTGCTTTTCGAGATTCCTTACTGGATCACCGCCCTGCAGATAACTGCCAGTCAGGCCGTTGTGGTTCTGTTCTTTGGCTATCCCCTGATCAAGTTTCTCCGGGCCCGGAAGGATAAAAGCAAGTACCTTTAATAAATAAGAGCAGCTAATAAATAACAGCAGCTAAAGCAGCAGCATGGCAGGTTCAAACCGCAGCCAGGAACAGATAGAAAGCCTACAATGTCAAAGCTACCAGGTGCGAAAAGGATTATAATGCCACAACGGGCAGGTATTATAAAAGCATCGGAGAATAATATAATAATTGCAATGTAATTATTTAATGTGTTAAAATACATTAGAATACGATAAATTAGGTTAAAATACGGATTAAATGTGTTTACATGAAGCTTATATCTTATGTGAAGCTATATGGAACTTAATGGAGCTTAAATGCTCTAATGGATTACGGGGAGCTGAGATAATGATCGATTTTTCCGACATTCAGGCAGCTCAAAGACGAATTCGAGGATTTATCTATGAGACACCTCTGGAAGAACTGCGTTTCTGGCCCGGGGCAAAAAATGCCCGGACCGAGAGTTTACAAGATAAGGGGAGAGGAAAGGATCAACGATCAGAAAAACAGTGCTCAGAAAAACAGAGCTCAGGAAAACAGAGCTCAAGAAAATCGAGCTCAGGAAAACAATATCAAGCAGACCAGCAGTCCGGCCAGCAAAATAAGCAGTTCGGGGAAGAAGGCAGGACTCCCGGAAACTATTATTTGAAGCTGGAATCCCAGCAGAAAACCCGGAGTTTTAAAGTTCGAGGGGCCTTTAGCAAATTAACCTCCCTCTCGGATCGAGAAAAACGGATCGGAGTGCTGGCAGTTTCCTCCGGGAACCACGGGGCAGCGGTCAGTTATGCCGCCAACCTGCTAGAAATTCCAGCAATTGTGGTTGTCCCGAAACCCACCCCTCAGTCCAAGATCAAGCTGATAAAGCACTATGGTGCCGATGTCAGGGTTACCGGCAGTGATTATAATGAAGCTCACCGCCGGGCTCATCAAATTCAGGAAGAGGAAGAGCTGGTTTTTGTCGACCCCTGTTCCGATCCCGAGGTTATTGCCGGACAGGGAACCATTGGGCTGGAGATAATGGATCAGAATCCCGGCATTCAAACCATTCTGGTGCCGGTGGGCGGAGGAGGTCTCATCACCGGAATCAGCGTGGCTGCCAAAAACATTCGCCCTGATGTGCAGGTTATTGGCTTTCAGACCGAAGCCTGCCCGGCCATGGTTCGGGCCCTGGCTGAAGACAAATTCTATGAGGAGTACCCGATTGAAGATAGTATCTGTGATGCCCTGCTCGGTGGAGTTGGCAGAATTCCCTTTGAAATGGCCCCGGACTGGTTGGACGAGGTGCTGCCTGTCAGCGAGGAAAATATCAAAAAAGCCCTGCTGCATCTGATCACCGAAGAGAAGATAATGGCTGAGCCCTCTGCAGTGCTGGGGCTGGCCGGAGTAAAACAAACAAAAATACCGGGAGAAACAGCCATAGTTATTTCCGGGGGAAATATCGATGGCAGTCTCTTGAGGAAATTGTTTCTTGAGGAGGATATAAATTAATGGAGATACCCAGGTTTGGGGTAGAGGAATGGATGAATACCTATGAAATGGATGCCAGGTATAACACAGGTGAGACCTGTGTGGAACCCTTAACCCTTAAAGAGCTTCTCAAACTGGCAGGAGAATCCGACGGACTGCTGGATATGATTAAAACCATGAAACTGGATTATGGCTATATCAAAGGCTCGGAGGCTTTTCGTAATGAGGCGGCTGGTCTCTATCAGAATATGGGACCGGAAAATATTCTGGCCACCCATGGAGGCAGCGGCGCTAACTTTCTGGCCTTCTATACTCTGGTGAATCCCGGCGATAAGGTAATTTCGGTTCGGCCAACCTATCAGCAGTTATATTCAATACCTGAGTCCTTTCAGGCCGAGGTAAAAATTCTGGAACTTAAATACGAAGATAATTTTCTGCCAGATTTAAACCGGCTGGAGGAGCTGATCGACGAAGATACCCGGCTTATCTGTCTTAATAACCCCAACAATCCCACTGGCTCCCTGATCAAGCAGCCTATGCTGGAAGAGATAGTGGAGCTGGCCCGACGCCGGGGAGCCTACCTGCTCTGCGATGAAGTATACCGCGGCCTCTTTCATGATCCGGAGGAAAGAGTTCCCTCGGTGGTTGATCTTTATGAAAAGGGAATCAGCGTTGGCAGCATGTCCAAGGTCTTTTCCCTGGCCGGTCTCCGGATGGGCTGGATTGCGGCTGCCCGGGAAATAATTGAGGAATGCCAGCGACGCAGAGATTACACAATAATTAGCTGCGGTAAGATTGATGATTTTCTGGCCGCTCTGGCCCTGCAGAACAGGGACAAGATCCGGGAGCGCAATTATCCCCGGGTGAAGGAACAGTTGAAAATTCTTGATAACTGGGTGGCCCAGGAACCGTTGATTGATTATGTCAAACCTGAGGCCGGTTCGGTGGCCTTTCTTAAATACGATCTCGATATTTCTTCCCGGGAATTCTGCCGCCGGATGATCGAGGAACGGGGAGTTCTCCTGGTACCGGGCAGCTGTTTTGAGAAAGAGGGTTTCTTTCGGCTGGCCTTTGCCGGCAACCGCTCCCAGCTGGAACAGGGTTTGAAAGAGATCAGCTGCTTTATCAGGAACTTTGATAAATAGAATTTGGCTTGTTTGATAAATTAAGTTTGGCCTGCCAGGCAAATTTTAATTGATAATGGCTCATTTAAATTTCCTTGTTGCTAATGTAATGCCGGATAATTATCTGTGCTGGTTTGATCTTGTTGCTTGTTGTCAGGACTGGAAGAGATTAAAAATTTTTAACAATAACGTTATGTTCGCCTGCAGCTACCTGAACAACATGCTATTTGATAATAACTTTAATAATCTAATATCAGAGTGCCGAATCTCATAAATCAAGATTTATAAAACCTCAAAAGGGATGATTCCATATGAATCAGGAACTGTTTTCTCCTGACTTATTAAAGGAGATCAGAAGCAAATTCCACTATGTTGAGAATAGCCTTTATGGCGGAGAGAGAATTTTTCTGGATTCGGTATCGGGGGCACTGCGGTTGAAGAAAATGACCGACAGGGCCGGTTCTGAGATAAAATCCTATGCCCAGAAAAGCAGGATTGATCCCGCTTCCCGGCATTTTGCCGCCGTTAAAGAAAGGTTTAAAAAGGATGCCAGGCTCTTTTTCGGGGCTAACTCGGGACATATCATCCCGGCAATGAGCGGCACCCATACTATTTATAGATGTGTAAATGCAGTCTGCTCGGCCTATCAAGATGCAGGAAAAAATATAGTAACCAGCAATCTGGAGCATCCCGCGGTTTTTGAGTCCAGCCAGCAGTTTGCCGAAAAGTATAATCTGGAAAGGCGGGTTGCTGATTTCGACAGGAATACAGGAATTGTTCCGGTAGAAAATGTTCTGAATCTGGTCGATCGGGATACCTGCCTGCTGGCTTTAATTCATGGATCCAACATCACCGGGGGAGTCAATGATATTGGAAAAATTGTTCGGAAAGCCCGGTCCATAAATCCCGAGATTTATGTCGTGGTTGATGGGGTTCAGTATGCTCCCCATCGCCTGATAGATGTTGAGGAACTGGATGTTGATGCCTATATCATCAGCGGCTATAAAATATACTGCAAAAAGGGCAGCGGGATTGGTTACATAAATGAGAGATTCGATGAACTGCCCCACTGGCAGCTTAGAGAAAGGCCTGCGGGGGAATGGGCTATCGGGGCAGAGGATGAATCTACCTATGCCGGTTTTTCTGCTGTGATCAGCTATTTAAAATGGCTGGGAGGAGAGCTTATTGACGCGGCTGGTGGGAGAAGAAGTATTGAAGAGAAAAGCAAATTGGATAAGAGAGATAGTTCTGATGAGAGAAGAAAAATTGAAATAGCTATGGGAAAAATAAGTGCTCATACCAGGGGGTTGATGAATCTAGCCCTGACAGGAATCAGGGGCCTGAGGAAAATGGAAAATGTAGAAGTTTTGGGCCTGGAAATGAGCCCGAAAAAAAGCCCAGGTAGCAGTAAGAATATTAGCAGAAATAGAAGCAGAAATAGAAGCAGGAATGTTAGCAGCAATAGCAGCAGCAATAGCAGCAATAGCAGCAGAGATTGTCAGCCTGAGGACCTGCAGTTGGAAGACCTGCACCTGGAGGGCCTGAACCTGGAGGATAGAACAGGGCTGATAGCCTTCAGGATTAAAGGTGAGGATTCCAATGAATTGGCCGAAAGATATTTCAAGGAAGCCGGCATCAGCCTGAGCACCCGGGAGAGGAATATTTACGGCAGACATGTGCTGGAAGTGCTGGAAGTTGATGACCTGATCAGGTTATCGATCTGCCATTATAATACACCAGGGGAAATCAAAAGCTTTCTTCAGGCAACTGAAGGATTTCAAAGTGATTCATGACACATCACATATCAGGGCAGGTGAAATATAATTATAGCAGGTATTTTTTCAGATAACCTGGGTAACCCGGATTACTTTGGTGATCAATTAAAATAGATAACGCAAATAACCCGTTAACCCGGGTAACCCAAGTAAAGCAGTTAACCCAGAAAAACAGAAAACTAGATGAGCCAGGTAACCGAGACAAACCAGATAATCCACAGGTAACTCAGATTAACCGGATAAACTGCCATATCTCTTAGGGGCACAACATATGACCCCTTGAGGCACAACAATAGATTGAAATATTACACTGCATTTTCAAGTTAAACCAGATAACAAAGAGCAGCAAAAGTTTATAATTCAGTATGGAGGAGGATTTATAATGTGGCAGGAATCAAAAAGACTTCAAGAAATTTCTCTGGCCGATATTAGAGTGGTATTTGATAAGGCCAATCAGCTCGAGGCTCAGGGCCGGGATATCATTCATATGGAGATCGGCAGGCCCGATTTTGACACTCCGGAAATAATCAAGGAAAGCGCCAAAGATGCTCTGGATCAGGGGATGGTTCACTATACTTCCAATCACGGCCTGAAGCGTCTGCGGGAAGTTTTTGCCGAAAAGTTGAAGCGGGAGAATGGCATCGAGGTTGGAGCAGAGGGCATTATTGTGACGACAGGGGCCATGATGGCTCTCAGCACCGCGGTGCTGGGGTTGGTGGATGCTGGCGAGGAGGTTATGATTCCCTCTCCTGGCTATCCCTCTTTCTTTAAACAGGTCAGACTGGCCAACGCAATTCCGGTGGATGTGCCGCTCAGTATGGAGGATGGTTTTCGCCTCAACCGGGAAGTTCTGGAGAAAAACTACAGTGAGCGGACAAAGCTGCTGATCATCAATTCCCCCAATAATCCCACCGGAGCGGTCCAGGACCGCCAGGCTCTGGAAGAGGTGGCAGAGTTTGCCCGGGAAAGAGACATTCTAATTCTTTCTGATGAATGCTACGAGAAGTATGTCTTTGAAGGCGAGCATGTCAGTATAGCCAGCCTGCCGGGAATGCAGGAGCGGACAGTTACCGTCCACAGCACCTCCAAGACTTATTCTATGACTGGCTGGCGGATCGGTTTTGTGGCAGCCCTGCCAAAAATAATCGATTCCATCGTTAAGGTGCCTCAGAATATGATACTTTCGGCAACTTCCTTTGCCCAGGTCGGCAGCATCACTGCCTTTGAGCAGGGGGATGAGCTGATTCAGCCCATGATAGAGGCCTTTGCCGAACGCAGAGAAATTGTTCTCAGCTATCTGAATAAGATGCCCGGGGTGGAATTTGCCGAGCCCGGAGGAGGATTTTATGTTTTCCCAGACATCAGCGGAACCGGTCTCAGGCCGATGGAATTCTGCGAATATATTCTGGAAGAGGCTGGTGTAGCTGTGGTTCCCGGTGAGGATTTCGGAGAATCGGGCAAGGGGAAAATCAGGATTGCCTTTACCTGTTCCACCGAAGAAGTTAAAGAAGGCATGCAGCGGATGCTGGAAGCGGTAAATAAACTTTGAAGTTTTGTCAACGGGAGAGACTTGTCCGCTCAGGGCAAGTGTTGCCGATGTTCTAATAGTTTACAATGCCGCCCTGAGCCGGCCTGCTTCAACTATGGCAAGTGTTAACGATGTTCTAGATGTTCAAATAGTTATCCGCGATTAAGAAAGCATTGAAGAAGTTTTGATATTTGCACTTACCACCTATTAAAAAATAGGGATACTCTCATATTATTAGGTAATTACTATCCATTAAAAAATAGGGACGGTCTCTTGATATTCTGCAATTTGTATAAGATATTTATAATTTATAGACTTTTTTCCAATTTTCACAGTAAAAAAAAGGATTTTATCATTTCATGAAGAATGTTAATAAAAAGAAGTATGTTATAAAACATGTTATGAAGCATGTTTTGAAACTTGTTAATATATAGTAGTATGCTGGATGGCGCTAAGACTGGAAATACATAGGGGGATTTAATATGAATAAATTACTTATTTTTGGCCTGCTTATTTCCATTATTTTGCTGGCAGCCCTGCTGCCGGTTCCGGCAGAAGCAGTCCGAATGAATCTGGAATTGCAGGTTGGCAATCAATCTGGAAATCCGGGGTATGGATTGGACCTCTTGCTTGGCATAGATAACTGGTCAGCCGGTTTTACTTACTATCAGCAGGAAAAGAATTATAGTAACATGAATATAATGGGCAACTTTCATCTGCCCGACCATTATTTATTAGATTATTATACATATTTTATGCTCGGATTTAGCCAGCTTGAATATGAAAATCCTCCTGAAACATATAACGGTTTTATGCTGGGAGCCAATTTTGAACGTCATGTTACCGAGAATGTCCTGGCCCATACAGATTTCCGGGCAGGTATTTATCCGGGGAAACTGGCATTTTTCTATGATGTGGGGGCTTCCTATATGTTTACCGAGTATGTAGGAGCAAAAGCATCTTTTTTTGGACTTAATTCCGACTATGGCGGGGTAGTTGCTTTGAGGATTAATTTTTAAGAATATAGAGAAATCCACTCAGGGAATTTCACTCGAGGTTATAAGCGATCATAAGTGGTTCATAGGAGTGGTTCATAGGTAAATTAGGTGTATTAATTTTGGTCTCTTCACCTTCTTAAATTTTTAGTTTCAGCAACAGGTTTTCATTCACCTTCTTTTTAATGTTTTATGTGCTTTTTGCTATATTATATACATAAATTAATTATTGCTTTGACGATTAACTTGGATGTTTGAAATATATGTATTATCAAGACAAGACAATAATATTGGGATTTCAGATAACAATATTTCGATTACAATATATCGGATAAAATCATATACGGATAAAAATAATATAAGGGAGGTACTCATTGTGAATAATGTGATAAAAAAATTAATGGCCTTATTTATTATACTAATATTTATGTTTACCCTTTCTGCCTGCGGTAATATTTATTCCAGCACATTTTCTTTAGGCGGCAGAGTTATTGATCAGGAAACTGAAGAAGGGGTTGAAGATGTAATAATTAGAGATATAAATGGTGATGAGGAAGAATATGCTACAACCGATGATGAGGGCAACTGGCAATTAGTCGGGCTTTCTGGAGAGGCTAAGATAGAGGCAGTCAAAGAAGACTGGGCTTTCGAGCCTTCCAGTTTGACAAAAGCAGAGTCCGATATGGATATTGAATTCAAGGGCAGCGGACTTAGATATAACATAGCCGGACAGATAGTGGATCAAGAGGGAGAAGGCGTTCAGGGTGTAGAAATAAAATTTGATTCACCAGTAGAAAATTTTGAACCTGTAACTACTGATTCTGAAGGCAGATTTTCCAAACAGGATTTAATCGGTGAAGTAGAATTATTGCCTGAAAAGGAGGACTGGGGCTTTTCACCTTCAATAAAGACAGTTAGCCAGGAGAATTTAGAACTCGAATTTACAGCCAGCAATCTCAGATATAGAATAGCAGGACAGGTAGTAGATAGTGACGGAGTAGGAGTGGAAGGCGTAGAAATAAAATTTGATTCACCAGCAGAGAATTATTATCCCGTAATAACTGATGCCGAAGGCAGATTTTCCAAGCGGGATTTAATCGGTGAAGTAGTGCTGCGGCCGGAAAAAGAATTCTGGGGCTTTTCACCTACCTCAAAAGTAGTAGACCAGGAAAATTTAAATATCGAATTCACAGCCACCAGTGCCTTTTATACTGTTTCCGGGCAGGTTATCAACGAACATGGCGAAGCTATAAATGACATTATCGGATTATCGTATTCAAGTGAAGATGGTAATATTTCTGGAATCGAATACACCAATTATCAGGGTGAGTTCAGCATTTCGGGCTTAATCGGAGAAATTGAAATTACACCTGTAAAAGAACCTTACTGGTTCTATCCTGAATATCGAACAG
The DNA here is from genome assembly GCA_007134885.1 of Halanaerobiaceae bacterium. Classification (GTDB taxonomy): domain Bacteria; phylum Bacillota; class Halanaerobiia; order Halanaerobiales; family Halarsenatibacteraceae; genus T1SED10-84. Next base: position 2,232 of record SLJX01000148.1, on the reverse strand, counting down.
TTTCTGATGAGCGGGATGATGTAATTTTCATGGCTCATGAAGATGAATACAGTATTTCCGGGGAAATTACAGATGAAGATGATGGCCGACCCCTGGAGAATGTAAAAGTATCATTTGTGTCTGATGATTTCGGCCCCTATGGTGCGGTTTACACTAATGAAGAGGGAGAGTTTAGCAAAACAGGCCTTAAGGGTATTGTGGAAGTTATTCCAGAAAAACCAGGCTATGAGTTTACTCCAGAAAGCCGGGAAGTTGCCCGGAATGACGATGGCGTCGATTTCAAGGGCTATTTCCGGGAAGGTTCTTACGAAAGCTATTCTGCCTCCGGAGTAGTATATGACCTGGCTCGCGAGCCAATGGAGAATATAATTGTAGAATTTTATCATAACTATCAAGATGGCAGTGGAGATCTGCTGACCTATGCTATTACCGATGATGGTGGTCAGTGGAGCAAAGATAACCTCTGGGGTACAGTAACAGTTGTGCCGAAAGGGACCCCACCCCAGTTCGCTGAATCCTTTGAACCTAAACAGGCTGTAATTTCCCAGGATGAAGAAGGTGTAGATTTCATTCTGTATGATGGGGAATTCTTCCAGGTGGATATTAATGAAGAAGAAAGTGAGCTTGAAGCCGAAGTGGGAGAATATTTCACTATAGTAGTTGATATTGAAAACATTGGAGATGAAGAAGGAACCCAGGACATATATGCAGAGTTAAATGAGAATGAGGTTGCCAGAGAAAGTAATGTTTATCTTGAGAGTGGCCAGACAAAAACTATAGAGCTTAGCTTTTTAGCTGCTGAAGACCATCATAATCAGCATGTATTTGTTTACAGCCTTGATCATTTTGACTCAGTTCAGATAAAACTGGATCCACTGGAACCTGAACAAGACGAAGCTGATAAAGTTTCAGCCAGCAATATAGAGTATGGTCAGAGATTATCTGACTCAGAATTAAGTGGTACCTTCATCAACCCCAATAATAATGATGAGATAGCGGGCGACTTGAGCTGGGCTGCTACTGATCCAGATAATATAATGCCTGAAGAATCCCGAAATTATCAGTGGAGATTTGTTCCTGAAAATCGAGATGCATATGAGATAAAATACGGTGTGACAATGGTTGAGGTCGATCCTACAACCCCAATAGAATATCCAGATGACGAAGTTTCTGCAGATCCAGTATCTTACGGCGAAACCCTATCTGAGTCAGTTTTAAGCGGAACTTTCATCAACCCTCACAATCAAGAAGAAGTAGAAGGCGACTTGGACTGGGTTGATGGTAGTCAGGAAGTTGAAGATGGCGATGAATATGAGTGGATTTTCTCGCCAGTTGATGATACTAATTACAATGAGGTGACAGGAATGATCCAGGTATTTATTGAGCCAGAAGAACCCGCCTCTTTCGGAGAAGTTTCTAATGTTCAGAATGATCGTTTTGAGGTTGAATTATATGACAATAATGGAATCCTGATGAGAAATGTTTCTGACTTAAATGTTGAGGAGCAGGTTGGCCACGCTTTAGAAGATATAGATGATGTTGAGGCCTCACTCCATGTAGACATGGATAGCGCGTCTACTGATGATCAGGGTAGATTAACCATTATTTATCAATCAATTAATGTTCTTACCGATGGTGCCGTTAGTGGTGAGGTAAGATATAAGATTGATGGAGAAGATATACAATACGCTTTAAATATCAGCCTGACAAAAGATGGCGATATTTTTGAAGTAATTAGAGTTCAACAAGAATAAACAGTTGCTAGATTAATCAAATATATATTTCCCACAACTATGAAGTATACAATATATTACCTTCTGGCTGATTTGGGCAATAACTTAACACTTATCAATATTTCTCAACATTGATTTAGGCAATAGTTTAACTAAAAGATTTAGGTAATAGTAAACTCAAAGATTTAGTCGACAGTTTAACTCAAAGTTAAGAACTATTATAATTGACATTAAAAACAGTCAAGAAAAAAGCAGTCAAGAAAGAAGCTCCCACCCGATAAATGAGGGTGGGAGCTTTTTTATCTGCAGTGAATTTGTGCTGCAGCTAAGTTTATTTTCCTTTATTTTGTGATAGCAGAAATATAAATTTGGAAACTTAATATAATAGTGGTTTAATTAGTTTAGAGAAATACAATATTTCCGGGACAGGATTTTTTAATTTATTTTACAAATATTTGCAGGAAAAAATTGGTGGAAAGAGAATATTTTATATATTGCT
>SLJX01000098.1 GCA_007134885.1 Halanaerobiaceae bacterium | reverse complement strand
TTTAGTAAAATTGTTGGCAATAATTTTGCAGGAGGCGATCTTTTGTGTCAGTTTATATTTTTCGGAGAATGCTCTTGCTTGTTCCGGTTTTGATTGGAGTAGCGATTATAGTTTTTGGCATGGTGCGGATGCTGCCCGGAGATCCGGCCCGGGCTATGGCGGGGCTGCATGCCACTCCGGATTATGTGGAGCATGTCAGAAGTGAGATGGGTCTGGATGAACCCCTGCCGGTGCAGTTTGGCATTTTTTTCCGGGATTTAATGCGGGGGGATCTGGGCCAGTCCACCAGGACCAGACGGCCGGTTGCCCAGGAGGTCTGGCCCAGGTTTATTAATACCCTGCAGCTGACGGCGATTGCCCTGGCGATTTCGGCGGTGGTGGGAATCGGGGCCGGTTTGATTTCGGCGACCCGGCCCTATTCGCTCTACGATCAGGTTAGTATGGTGCTGTCGCTTTTCGGGGTGGCGGCGCCGGTTTTCTGGCTGGGCCTGATATTGATGCTGATTTTTTCGGTGCAGCTGGGCTGGCTGCCTTCGGCGGGGCGGGGGACTATCTGGCATTTTATTCTGCCTTCGGTGACGCTGGCAGCGCATTCTACGGCGCTGATTGCCAGGATGACCCGCTCCAGTATGCTGGAGGTTTTGAAGCTGGATTATATTACCACCGCCCGTTCCAAGGGGCTTTCGGAGAATGTGGTCAACTTCAAGCATGCTTTAAGGAATGCCCTGATTCCGATTGTTACCATTCTGGGACTGAGGTTTGGGCTTCTGCTGGGAGGAGCGGTGCTGACCGAGACGGTTTTTTCCTGGCCGGGAGTGGGTCGGTTGATGGTTGATTCCATTCTGGCCCGGGATTATCCGGTGGTCCAGGGCTCGGTGCTCCTGCTGGCGGTGCTCTTTGTGCTGATAAACCTCTTTGTTGATATTCTTTATGCCTTTCTGGATCCCCAGATCCAGTATGATTAGGGGGGATAAATCATGATGGGATTTTTTCGCAGCAAAGCTTTTCGGCGGTTGAAACGCAATAAAATTGCCATGGCAGGGACCGTCTGTATAATATTGCTGTTTCTGGTGGCCCTGCTGGCTCCTCAGATTGCCCCCTATGATCCTTTCGATACGGACTTTTTTCATACTCTGGAGGGGCCTTCCCGGGATCACCTGCTGGGCCGGGATGATCTGGGGAGGGATGTGCTGAGCCGGATTATCTACGGCACCAGGATCTCGCTGAATATCGGCTTTATTTCGGTGGCGATCGGTCTGGTTGTCGGTCTGCCGGTGGGGGCGATTTCCGGTTACTACGGCGGCAAGCTGGATCTGATTGTCCAGCGGCTGGTCGATATCATGATGGCCTTTCCCGGGATGCTGCTGGCGATTGTAATAGTCTCGGTGATGGGGGTCGGGCTGGTGAATGCCATGATTGCGGTGGGCATTGTCTCGATCCCGACCTATATCAGGCTGGTCCGGGGCTCGGTGCTGTCGGTTAAGAACAAGGAGTATGTGGAGGCGGCCCGGGCGCTGGGGGTCAACGATAAAAGGATTATTTTCCGCCATGTGGTACCTCAGTGTCTGGCGCCGATCATTGTCCAGTCTTCGCTGCAGGTTGGGACTGCTATTCTCTGGGCAGCTGGACTTGGTTTTCTGGGGCTGGGAGCCCAGGCTCCGATTCCGGAGTGGGGTGCGATGCTGAGTCAGGGTCGGGGTTATATCCGGACGGCTCATCATGTTACCACCTTTCCCGGGCTGGCTATCATGCTGGCGGTGCTGGGTTTTAACCTGCTGGGTGACGGCCTCCGGGATGCGCTGGATCCCAAGATGGATAAGTAGGAGAGTTTTTTCGAGATGATTATGTTTTATTGTTATAAAGCTGGTGTTAGTGCGGGATATTACCTTGAAAATTTGCAGGAAAATTTTCATCTATTGTTGTGCCCCAAAGGGGCATGGCTGTTTACCTTGAAAAATAGCAGGTAAATTTTTTAGCTATGGTCCCCTGCGAAAAGTCATTTTACTGGTAATTTGATTGACAGGATGACTGATATTACGGGGATTATAATTTTGAAATTTTAATAATATCGACTTTATACAGTTTAATCATCTATTGTTGTGCCCTGAAGGGGCTTGGTGGTTTGCCTTTAAAAATAGCAGGTAAATTTTTCATGTATTGTTGTGCTCCAGAGGGGTATGGCGGTTTATCTTGAAACTACACTGTGATATTTTCATCAATTATTGTGTCCCTAAGGGCTATGGTGGTTTGCCTGGAAAATATGCCTTAACATTTTAATACCTTGTTGTGCTCTAGTGGGAGCACGGGAGTTTGCCTTATAAAGGTGGTTGAGCTGATAAATTTCCGACCTCTTGAACCTGGTCAGGATAATATCCGCGCGGGAAATTTATTATCAGTGATTATAACTTATATCAGAAATTTTTACTGGATTTTGAGCATGGCTTCCCTGGTGGAGGCTGTGCTCTTTTTTTGGAGGTAAAAATTTATCTTAAAAGATAGCAGGTAGATTTTTCATCTATTGTTATGTTCCTAAGGAGCATGGCGGTTTACCTTGAAAAATAGCAGGTATATTTTTCATCTATTGTTGTGCCCCAGAGGGTCATGGGGGTTTATCTTGAAAATACGCCATATTATTTTCATGTATTGTTGTGCCCCAGAGGGGCATGGCGTTTATCTTATAAATATGTTGTTGTATTTTCATCTATTGTTTTACTCCGCAGGGGCATTGCGGTTTATCTTAAAAAGATGCCACCTTATTTTTATTTATTGTTGTGCTCTGAAGGGGCGGGGGGAATTATCAGGATAAGATGAGAAGTTAAAGGGATGAAACATCTGTTTTTAGAAAAAATAGTTTCGGATTTAGGGAAATGTTTAGCCGGTTTTATTATAACTGCTGTAGAATTAGAAGGAATACTGATGCCGGTGTTTAATTCCGGGGATTATGACAGGGAATATAATTTGCTTTCTTGAGCTAAAATGATATGATGTAATACAGAATAATATGGTGTAATATAGAATAATAAGTAAGTTAAAAAGACTGGTGGTTTTGATAATGGCTGAAAAAAACAGAAAATTAACTGCTTTAGGAGATAATTGTCTGAGCTACAAACATCTGCTGGCTTTTTTTCTGCCCCTAGCGGTTACCCCCTTTTTCATCATGTCGATACATTCGCTGATGAATGCTGCCCTGGCCCGGTTGCCCTATCCCGAACTCAGTATAGCTGTCTTTACGGTTGTTAAAGGGATTGCCAATGCTGTCAAAGCTCCGGACGCTATGTTCATGCAGCTCAATGTTTCCCTGGTGGATGACAGAAAGAGTTTTTATACCACTTCGAAATTTGCCTGGTCTCTGGGTGGCGGATTTTTTGCCATCCTCTTTGTGCTGGGCTATTCGCCAGCCGGAGGTTGGTTTTTGAGGAATATTATTGGTCTGACCGATCCGGAGGCAATCAGGTTTGCTTTACTGGGTTTAAGAATAACCTGCTTTCTTCCGCTGGCGGAAACCCTGCGCAATGTTCACCGGGGGCTGGTGATTGGACACGAGCGGACCAGGATTGTAACGGCAGGAACTGCGGTGCGGCTGGTGATGATCTCGTTATTTTTATTCTGGGCTGTCAGGACTCAGCTGATTTCCGGGATTGTGGGAGCCAGTCTGGCCTGGACTCTGGGGATTGGAATTGAGGGTCTGGTGGTCTTTCTGGCGGTAATTTATTACTTTTCTTCACCGGGACAGGCAGCAGAGGAGCTGCCCAAAAAAGATAAAGGAAGTTTGAAGATGGCTCAGGTCCTGAGCTTTTTTGTGCCTCTGGCGGTTATGCGGATGCTGTGGTCTTTTCTCCAGCCGCTGATTCAGAGCGGGATTGCCCGCAGTGTGGAGAATCCTACTCTGGATCTGGCAGCTTTCGGGGTGGCTTACGGGGTGATCATGCTGCTGGTTGGTCCTTTACGCAATCTGCATCAGTGCTCGCTGGTGTATGTGCAGGAGGATGATTATGACAGGTGGATGAAGGTCAAGAGATTCAGCCTGTATGCCGGAGGGATCTGTACTCTACTTAGTTTTGCTCTTTTCCTGACACCGGCTGGTTTCTGGATTATGCATCATATTATCGGGGTTTCTGTTGAGGTGGCCAGTCTGGGGCGGATGGTTCTGCTGGCCTTAAGCATACTGCCGCTTATCCGGTCAATTCGGGAGGCCTACTGGGGGCTGCTGATGGGGCGTCAGGCCACCAAACTGATAGGTTATGCCATGGGGCTTAACCTTTCGGTTGTTTTTCTGGTGCTGCTGCTGGCCATCGGCCCGCTGGAGGCTGCGGCCTGGATATCTCCGGCTGTCATCGGGGCAGCTGCTTTCACTATAGGTCAGGCTGTGGAGACGCTGGTGGTCTGGTATTTTGCCGGGGATGATCTGGTGCCGGGAGCTGGAAAAAATTAGGTTTTTGTTTTGGTGGAGCTTATTTTTTTATAACAGTTTAGATGAAGATTTAGTATGTAATTGAACTGTAAAATAAGCGATATCGATAAAAAGTGGTGGATTATATGTCTTATATGGTTTTGATAAATCAAATAGCTGCTCTTTTTCTAATCATGTTTTTTGGTTATTTTTTGAGAAAGAAAGAGGTAATTAAGGAAAATCAGCGAGATTTTCTTTTTGACCTGCTTCTGGATTATATCCTGCCCTTTATGGTAATTTCTGCCATGATTATTGACTTTGAGCCGGGGATGCTGGAAAATGTAAAATATTTATTAATAAGCTGGGCAGGGGTATATTTATTTATGATAATTTTTGCCTCAGTAACTGCCAGAATTATTCCGGGCTCAGACAGACATAAAAGGACCATTGAATTTCTTATGATTTTTTCCAATGTAGTTTATATGGGATTGCCGGTTCTGGGGGCTATATTTCCTGATTATGGGGTATTTTACGGCTCAATTGGGATTATTCCCTTTAATGTGGTGCTCTGGACCTATGGAGTATATTTGCTCCAGGATGATGGGAGTAAATTTGAATTTAACAGGTTAATTAAAATTTTCAATAATAATGGTACGCTGGCTTTAGCAATAGGATTTATTATTCTTTTTACGGGAATCAATCTGCCGGCTGCTTTAGTGGAAGCGATTGATTTGATAGGGGATGCTACCTTTCCCATATCAATGCTGGTCATAGGGGCATCGTTATATGGGATGGATTTGAGAAAAATAGTGATAAAACCTCAGTTAATTGGCCTCAGCTTCTTTAAATTAATAATTTTACCTTTGGCGACTTTTTTTCTTCTGTTATTATTCCCCCTGGACTCGACTCTGGTGGCAGTTATTGCTGTCCAGATATCCATGCCTGTTGCTGCTAACAGTGTTATTTTTACTGCCAGATTCCCGGGGGATTATAAGCTGGCTACAGAAGGAGTGTTTTTAACGACTTTTCTGGCTTTATTTACCATACCCTTAATTGTTGTTATAGTTTCTGGAATTTTGTAGGGAAAGGTGAAATACATTAGCAAATAGGGGAAAGGTGAAATTTATTGGCAGCAAATAGGTAAAATATGAAAACTCATTAGCAAATAGGTAAAGGTGAAATTTATTAGCAAAAAAACAAGCAAGAAAAAAATAGCAGAAGCAGAAAATCTAATTAAAAAACTATCTTTCGATGTTGTGGTTATATCGGTAATATGGTATAATTTATAGATGCAGATATAAGTATAAGCATAGGATTTAATAAGCCAGCAAACTGCTGGAGAAAAAGGGGGAGAAGAAGAGCTAGCTAACTTTGAACTAATTTTTCTTAGTTAATTAGCTTGGTTCTGGCATTTTGGAAAACTGCACTTTGCTGCAATGTCGGAATGAATCGGGCAACCAGAAGCTTTAGTAAAAAACATTAGGAGGTTAAAGTATGGTTAAGAAGATTGGTTTAGGATTATTTATTGCTATTTTTGTGCTGTCGATGATGGCTATGACTGGCGGAGAGGTAGTGGCTCAGGATGAATTGATAGTGGCTCAGGGAGCTACCAGAACTACGATGGATCCTCAGGGTCAGAATGACCAGCCCTCAGCTCAGGTCAGGGCTATGATTTATGATACCCTGCTG
>SLJX01000177.1 GCA_007134885.1 Halanaerobiaceae bacterium | reverse complement strand
TGATAAATTTCCTGAATAATTTGATTTCTGGAAACAGGTAGAGGCCTGTCTGAATCTGCAATCTCCGACTCGCCTGAAGAAATCTCAATCCTCAGACAGACCTGATACTGACTAAATTATAATCTTACACTGACTAAATTATAACAAATACAGTTATACCGGTGCAAATAAAATTTAAAATTGCTGGGGCCGCTTGCCTATCTCTACAAATAGCAGTTTTTGCTCACCTTCTCTGATAATTCTGAGCATCACCCTCTCACCAATTTCCCGGCTGCGGATAAACTCCAGAAACTGCTGGGTATCTTCCATCCTCTGCCGGTCAGCATCCAGAATTACATCATAGGCCTGAAGTCCGGCTTCTTCAGCAGGACTGTCAGACAGCACCTCAAGAATCAGAACCCCCTGATCTGTATCCAGACCAAAATACTGCTGGACTTCCGGGGTAATATCAGTAATGCTGGCTCCAATCCAGGGCCTCCTTACCTCTCCATAATCCCTGATATCCTCAATGGCAAACTTTACTTCATTAACTGGAATGGCAAAGCCAATTCCCCGGGCCTGCATGGCAACAGCAGTATTTATACCAATTACCTCTCCCTGGATGTTAAGCAAAGGCCCTCCGCTGTTCCCAGGATTAATGGCCGCATCTGTCTGAATTAAATTGCGATGATAGCGGACCTCACCGGCTTGAGTTGGTATTTGAATGGGCCGGCCCAGGGCGCTGATGACACCTATGGTTACCGTGTGCTCAAAACCCAGAGGATTTCCAATAGCAATGGCCCAGTCTCCCTGGCGAATCTGATCGGAATCTCCCAGAGGAATGGGGTGCAGCTCAATATCAGTATCTATTTTAATTACTGCCAGATCCAGACTGTAATCCTTCCAGACAATCTCAGCAGGAAGCTTATCCTCCCTGTCTTTCAGGGTTACATTTATTCTGCTGGCTCCATTAATAACATGTTCGTTGGTAACAATATAACCATCTTCTGTGACAATAAAACCGCTGCCGATACCTTCCCGAAGAAGGGGAGGTTCATCCCGGTAGAAATCCCGGAAGAAATCCGGAAAGAAATGCCGAAAGAAGGGGTCATCCAGAAAGGAATGATCTGACTGGGACCGAACCCGCTCAACCTCCCTTTCAGTATGAACATTGACCACCCCGTATTCAACCTCCTGAGCTATATCAGCAATAATGTTAGCCGACCGTCTGAACATCTCAGCAGCATCATTTTCAGCCTGAACTTCGGTAAGGCCTGCAAAAAACAGCATCAGCAAAACCAAAACCAAAAAAACCCCAGCACCTGCAGCTTTGAAGTTTTTTCTTTCCACTTCAATCACTCTCTTTCTCAAATTTGATCTGAAAAATTTCCCTGAAATCTGTCTCAGAAAAATTTGTTCTGGCATTTCTTCTCTTCCTTACTATATCATACTATATTGTAGTTTTATTGGCAATATCATCAGGAAAAATTTAATAAAAAAACTGCCAGCCAGAAAAAGCTGACAATTTAGCAGGCCTGTCCAGGCAGATAATCAGGCAGATAATATAATATAACCCGGTTAAGCCTGATTATAGACTGCAATTTTAATTAGAAAAATGATTAAAAAAAGTGTTTAGGAAAAATTATCCAGATATTTTAAGGGAATTTTTTGTTACTGGCTGCCGTTCCTGCTGCTGGCTTTTTCAATCAGTTCCTTTATATCTGCCAGGCTCTTCTCTGCCGCCTGGCGTCCTCTGTTTATAATCTCCTCATGAGCTTCAAAATCAAAACCCTGGAGACCGTTAAGGTCAGGTTCAATCAGGATATCATAACCCTCGGGGCGCTGGAGGGCACCTCTTAATATATTATAGGCTCTATTTCCGTATTCAATCCTGCCCTGGGGCCTTCCTGTAAAACTAAAACCTGTAGCCACATCCACAGCTATTATAATATCAGCCCCCAGCACTTTAGCTTCTTCAACCGGGAGATTCCTGACCAGGCCACCATCAGCCAGCCAGTAATCATCAATATCCACGGGGTCGAATAAAACCGGCACGGCAACACTGGCACTGACAATCCTGGCCAGCGGCCCTTCGGTAAAGGTTACAGGCTGCCCGGTATCAATATCTGTAGCGGTAATGGCCAGAGTAAGATTTAGATCTTCAATATTTTCATTTTGATAGAGCTCAGAAAGATAATTTTCTATTCTGTTGGTGGTAAAAAATCCCAGCCCCTTATTGTTCAGGCTGGGAAAAAGAAAATCTGTCCAGCCCAGTTTGTCAATTTCAGTTTTCATATCTCCGGTGCTCATTCCATCAGCATAAAGCGAACCGACAATAGCCCCGGCACTGGTGCCTGTTATTATTTGAATATCTATGTCATGCTCCTCCAGAACCTCAATCACCCCGATATGAGCCAGTCCCCAGGCCGCACCCGAGCTTAAAGCCAGAGCTACCACCGGACTCTCAGGTTTACTGCTCTCAGTATCTTCAGCCCTTAATCCGGGAGCTGCTCCGAAAAAAAACAATCCTGTCAGCAGAACCAGCACCACTAAAACTGCAATTTTCCCGGCAAAATTTTTCATCATACCCCTACCCCATTTTTGTATGATATTTTTAAAAATACCCCTCGCGGCTATTATTAAAATACTCCTCAGAGCTAAACTCCTGTTGTTTTATATTATATCATATTCTTAAACTAAATAACATATTTATTCAAGCACTTAACACTTTTACTGCAGTATTTTTATGCTTATTTACAGTGTTTTTCAGCACCGGCTGGGCCATAAAATTTATCTGGATAAACAATCGGCACGATGATCAATCGGCAAAAAAACAGTCTTGAAATTACCGATATATAGTGTATAATATTAACTGTAGGATAATATTTAATTAAATGAAGAATAATATTAAATTATATGTGGGGCTATAGCTCAGCTGGATAGAGCGACAGATTCCTAATCTGTAGGTCTTGGGTTCGAATCCCGATAGCCCCACCATTTTTATGCTTAAAATACTCTGTGTAAAGTGCAAAAACTTTTTCTCCAACCTTGCTTGAAATGGTAATAACAGTAGAGAATGATCAACTCTGCAGCAGATGTCTGTTTACAATAGCTTCCAGCCTTTCCTGCTGACCGGATTCCAGCTGCAAATCCTCAAAGCGATAATCCAGAGCTTCTTCTGAAAGTTCTTTAAGTCCAATTTTGCCTTCCCTGATTTTTTTGCCGACTCCCTCCTGATAACTATGATATCTTCTGTCAATAAAATCTTCAATTTCACCTGAAGCAAGCAGACTGTGAGCTGCTTCCAGCCCTTTAGCAAAGGAGTCCATACCTAAAATATGAGCATAAAAAAGATCTTCCAGCTGAAAAGAAGCTCTTCTGACTTTAGCGTCAAAATTTAATCCTCCCGGCTCCAGACCTCCGGCCTTTAATATTTCATACATGGCTAGAGTGGTGCTGTAGAGATTTGAAGGAAACTGGTCGGTATCCCATCCCAGCAGCAGATCTCCCTGATTGGCATCAACACTTCCCAGCATATCATTTATTCGGGCATAACGCAGCTCATGTTGAAAGGTGTGAGCTGCCAGAGTGGCGTGATTTGCTTCAATATTGAGTTTAAAATAATCTTCCAGTCCATAATTGCGCAAAAAAGCAATAACACTGCTGGAGTCAAAATCATACTGATGCTTGGTAGGCTCTTTGGGTTTGGGCTCTATCAGAAGCTGCCCCTCAAAGTTAATTTCCTCGACATAATTTAAGACCATTTCAAAAAAACGGGCTAAATTATCCTGTTCCAGTTTCATGTCTGTATTCAGCAGGGTTTCATATCCTTCTCTGCCACCCCAGAATACATAATTTTCTCCTCCCAGCCGTTTGGTTGCCTCCAGAGCTTTTTTAACCTTTGCTGCTGCACAGGAAAAAACCCTGGCATCAGGAGAAGTGGCTGCACCATGCATAAATATAGGATGACTGAAAAGATTTGAGGTCCCCCATAGTAATTTGATTCCGGTTTCCTGCATTTTTTCCTCAATTAAATTAATGATCTCATCTAAATTTCTATTGCTTTCTTTCAGGGTTTCACCCTGAGGAGCAACGTCAGCATCATGAAAGCAAAAATAATCTATACCCAGTTTCGTCATAAATTCAAAGGCTGCTTCCACCCTGGCTTTGGCTGCTTCCCTGGGGTCATCAAATCTATCCCAGGGTCTAACCAGAGTGGGGCTGCCAAAGGGATCGCTGCCATCTTCTGTCATGCTGTGCCAGTAAGCCATAGAAAATCTCAGGTGCTCAGCCATTGTTTTGCTGCCTATCTTTTTATCAGCCTGATAATAGTTAAAGGCCAGAGGATTTTTTGAATCAGGCCCCTCATACTTCACTTTTTCAATGAAATCAAAATAATTTTTCATGATGTGCCCTCCTTATTTTCCTTATTACAGATGTTAATTATCCAATAATGCTGACAGATATCACTGTTACTCAGCCAGTTCTTCAAATCTAGCTATTATTTCTAAAGCCGGGTCAATCGGAACCTCTGCAGGTTTTACATTCTCAGGGATACTGATAGTCGGAGTTTTTTTCAATTCTTTATCTGCAAACTGGGGAAGCCAATCCCTTTCTGCTTCTAACATTTCTGCTACCATATCACGAGTTTCTTTTAAAGTCAGCACAGCACCGGTTAGCGGATCCAGGGCACAGGCCTGAACAATTTTTTCTGGATCGCCTGAAATTGCTGCTTCCACTGCAAGGCGCTGAACATTAATGTTGGTCAAATTAACAGCAGCACACTGGGAGGGCAGATCTCCCACGATTGTTTTATTTAAGCCATTCTGGTCTGCATAGATTGGACCCTCTGCACAGCAGTCATCAGGTAAATTTGTTATCATTCCACCGTTCTGAACATTTCCGTTAAACTTAAATATTTTTCCTGTTTCAATGGCTTCTATTATATAGGAACCATATTCATTGCTGCGGGGTGGCAGTTCAGTTGATTCATCAGCCAGGATGTCCTGTTTGTTGTATTTATCAGCCACTCTGGCACACCATTTAAAATATGCTCCTGATTCTCCTCCAAAAGAAGGCTCGTCGCAGTAAAGATCAAGTGCTTTATTATTCTTACGAAACCATGGTAAGTACTCAGAAAGATGTCCGGTAGATTCTGTCATAAAATAGCCAAAATGACGAAAGACTTCACCTCGAACTTTTTCATTTACATAGTACTCTGGCTGTTCAAATTTTTCTCTAAGAATCGGATATAAATCCCGGCCTTCATGTTCCAGCTTGATAAACCAGCCCAGATGATTTATTCCTGCACAAATAAAATCAATTTCTTCTTTGGGGACATCCACATAACCGGAAATAAGATCCATTGTAGTCTGCACTCCATGACATAACCCGACAAAATTTATATCAGTCTTGCTGAGAGCCCAGCAGACCATAGCCATGGGGTTTACATAATTTAGCAGCAGAGCGTCTGGACAGAGATCTTCCATGTTTCTGGCCAGATCAACTGCTACAGGTATGCTTCTTAAGGCTCTAAAGACTCCCCCGGGACCAAGGGTATCACCAATGCATTGATCCACTCCATATTTTTTAGGAATCTTATAATCATACTCAAAGGCTTTAACCCCACCAACCTGAAAGGTGGAAATAACATAATCTGCATCTTTTAAAGCTTCTCTGAGATCTGTGGTAATATAAACTTCCGATGATAGATTGTTCTCATCAATAACCCGCTGGGCAAAATCTCGAACCTGGGGAGTCTTGGATTTACTGGGAGCCATCAAAGCAAACTGGGTATCCTCAAGTCCTTCTGTAGCCATTATATCCAGCATCAGTGTTTTGCAGAAGACAATACTTCCTGCACCAATTATTGCAATTTTTCTCATTATATATTTTCCTCACTTCCTGTTAAAAATTATAAAACCCGGTTGTGATTTTTTTAATGGCACTAAGAATTATTAAAGTTAACCTGCATACCCCTTACCAGCCTGATAAAACATAAGAAAATACCAGTTAATTTTCAAGTTAAGCATTGTTTTTTTATCAGCTTACAAAAATTCCCATTGCCTGCTCATGAAATCATTTAGGAAAGAATAAACCCCGGG
>SLJX01000036.1 GCA_007134885.1 Halanaerobiaceae bacterium | reverse complement strand
TTATAATCGGTGTGACCGCCGATTAAATTCACCCGCCCCGGTGCTCTAAAATAACGGGGCTCTCCCCTGCCGGCAAATTTTTCTTGAAAAGCTGCAGCCAGCTGACTAAGAGCACTGGCATCCATTGAAATTTCTCCTTTCGCTCAACAAAAAAGTTAATAATCCTGGTTGATTTATGAATCTATCCTGATAACTAATTTCTTCAGATCTTCAAATCCTGCAATTCTCCAGATTTTTTCTTTCCGGATTTTTTGTTCTCCAGATTCCTATGTTCTCCAGAAGTTTCAGTCCCCGGATTTTAAGTTCTCAGTTTTAAAGTTGCTTTATTTTTTTGTTTTCCAGCAAAATTAACTGCTTTGCTACCGCTAATTTTTTAGCTTCTTTCTTTCATTCCGGCTGTCAGCATAAATTCTTGAAAGCCCTCTCTTCCCCTGCTGTCTCCTTTGAACACTCCAGCATCGCAGAGCACCTGAGTAAATTTTTCTCCTACCTCCTGCTTTAAAATCCTATCAGCTGCCCCGGGAGAATTCTGCTGACCATAGCTGGCAAGCAGATTTCCCAGCCACTCCCGATGCTGTTCAAGATCTATTTCCTGTTCTTGAGCTGCAGAAAACTCCTGTAAATCCTGATCCGGATCTCTCTCTCCGGTTAGAAATTTCTGGAGCTCATCCAGCTCCTGCTTGAGCCTGCCGGGCAGGATAGCCAGTCCCATAACTTCAATTAATCCGATATTTTCCTTTTTTATATGATGAAGATGCTGATGGGGATGAAATATTCCTGCTGGATGATCCTGAGAACGCCGGTTATTGCGGAGAACCAGATCCAGTTCATAGCGCCCATTCTTAAAGCGGGCTATCGGGGTCACGGTATTATGCCTTTCTTCGCTGCCCTTATCCCGGTTAAAGGCTTTAATCTCTCTGGCCGGATCACTGTATTTCTCCCAGCAGAGCCTGAGCTGCTCGGCCAATTCAATAATATCATCCCTGTCAGCTGAAGAGAGTCTGATAACCGAAAGGGGCCAGTTTACCAGACCGGCCTGAACTCCGGGAAAATCAGGATGCTGAAATTTTTCCATTATAGCTGCCTTTTCCATGGGAAAGACATGATTTCCCCCCTGAAAATGGTCATGACTTAAGATTGAACCCCCTACCAGCGGCAGGTCGGCATTGGATCCGATAAAATAATGGGGGAAAATCTCCAGAAATTCCAGCAGACGCTGAAAAGTAGCTTTATTTATCTGCATCGGACGGTGTCCCCGGGCCAGGACTATGCAGTGCTCCTGATAGTAGACATAGGGGGAATACTGTAAAAACCAGTCTTCCTCCTGTAATTCCAGAGGAATAACTCTTAAATTCTGGCGGGCAGGATGATCCAGCCTCCCGGGATAACCCAGATTCTCCAGGCAGAGAGGACAGCGGGGATAGCTGGAGTCCTCTTTCCTGCCGGCCTCGGCTATCTCCTCGGGATCCTTCTCCGGTTTGGCCAGGTTGATGGTGATCTCCAGTTCACCGTAATCTGTTGCTGTCCTCCAGTAGCTGTTGCGGGATATGCGATCTCTTCTGATATAATTGGAATTTTGGGCCAGCTGATAAAATTCTTCGGTGGCCCTGACAATCGATTCTTCCTCAGCAGTCTGCCAGAAACGCCGAGCCACTTCAGACTGCCGGGGCATTAGAATTCCCATCAGCTCAGTATCAAAAAGATCCCGACGGGTTATTGTGTTTTTGGAGAGCAGACCCTGTTCCCAGGCATAATCCAGAAGCTGAGCGAGAATATCCCTGAGACTATCCTGACTGTCAGAGGGAACAAATTCCCGGGA
The DNA here is from genome assembly GCA_007134885.1 of Halanaerobiaceae bacterium. Classification (GTDB taxonomy): domain Bacteria; phylum Bacillota; class Halanaerobiia; order Halanaerobiales; family Halarsenatibacteraceae; genus T1SED10-84. The sequence goes on along the minus strand of SLJX01000036.1, from coordinate 18,630 downwards.
AAAGGGTTCTGCTAAGTTCAGTCTGGCCAGCAGTTTGTTTCTGGCAGCCACCCAGTCATACTTTCCCAGCAGCTCCTTCTCAATACCGTAGTTGATCAATTTCTCTGCTGCTCGAGCTGCTTCTCTTTCGGTAACCATAAGCTTAAACCTCCTGTTTTCTGAGACCAAAACATGAATAAGACCAAAATATGAATAAGGACATTTATCTGCCTTTATTTTTCATAAATCTTTTGACATTACCAATCATATTTCTTTTACATTACCTTTCCTGGATCTTTTGATATTACCTTTCATATCTCTTTTACATTACCTTTCCTGGATCTTTTGATATTACCTTTCATATCTCTTTTACATTGCCTTTCCTGGATCTTTTGGTATTACTTTTGCTGAACAGAAAGGCAGCAATTAACAGAATATTCATGGAAGAGAGACAGAGCACACAAAGGTTCTGGTTCGTAAACCAGATATTTTACTGCTTTTGCGAAATAAGTTATTCTGTTAAAAACTTTTGCTGCTTCTGGGAAATGATAACTGTCCGAGAAGCTAATTATCATTATCAGCTGCGATAACCTTCGGGATTGTTTTTATGCCATTTCCAGGCTGTGGTTATGATGGTTTCCAGGTCATCATAGCAGCGCTGCCAGCCCAGCTCCTCTCTGATTTTTTCGGAACTTGCGATCAGGACCGGGGGATCTCCTGGCCGCTTCTCAGCTGGAACTGCCGGAATCTCCCGGCCGGTTACCTTTCTGGCTGTATCAATAACCTCGCGGACGGAAAAGCCGTCTCCGCTGCCCAGATTGTAAATGCTGCTCTCATCTCTCTTCTCCAGATCTTCAACTGCCAGAATATGGGCCCGGGCCAGATCGGTAATATGAATGTAATCCCGGATACAGGTGCCATCCCGGGTGTCATAATCTGTTCCGTAGATTTCCAGCTGCTGACGCCTGCCCAGAGCTGTCTGCAGAACAAGGGGAATCAGATGGGTCTCGGGATCATGATCTTCTCCTATTTGACCGGAAGTATCGGCCCCGGCAGCATTAAAATACCGCAGTGAGATAAATTTTAGTTCATAAGCCCGGTCATAATCTCCCAGGATTTTTTCATAGAATAGCTTGGAACGTCCGTAGGGATTGGTGGGCTCCCCGGGGTCAGATTCCTGGATGGGGATATTCCGGGGCTCTCCATATACAGCAGCAGTGGAGGAAAAAACCAGCTTTTTTACCGAAAACTCCAGCATGACCTCCAGCAGGTTTAAACCGGCAGCCAGATTATTCTGGTAATATTTGTGAGGAGTTTCCACCGATTCTCCCACCAGGCTGTCAGCGGCCAGATGGATAACTGCCTCAATTTCATGCCGGGAAAATATCTTATGTAACTCCTGATAATCTGCCAGATCGCAGTGGTAAAACTCTCCTCCCAGGACTGCCTCTCTATGTCCCTTATTGAGATTATCAACAGTAATCACCCGCTGGTCAGTCTCCAGCAGTTCCTTTACCACATGGGAACCGACATAACCGGCACCACCGGTTACCAGGATATTCATAAATATTCACCCCTAATATCTATATTATTTAACCAGATCCATCAGCAACAGCGAATAATGATTATCTCTTGAGGTTTCAAATGCTGCTGTAATTCGACTCCTGCAGCACTTTCGATTTCTGCTATGTTTTCATAAGCTGCTCTACTTTCGAATGCTGCTGCACAATCTGATTAGCTAAATTTTATAATTCACTACTATCTAATTGAAGAAGACTAACAGAAATAATAAAATTATCTTGAGGTAATATTAACTTCTTTGTTGTTTGTAGTCTTTTTTGTTACTTGCAAATAACTATCTATCCCTATATTTTCAAGATAAACCGCCATGCCCCGTCGGGGCACAACAATAGATGAAAAATATACCTGCTATTTTTCAAGGTAAAAAGAAAAACTCCTGCACGCTTTTTGTCTTAACCTGCTCACTTTTTGTTTAAAATATTATTTCTGCATTCTTTTCTGTCTTTGCTCCAGATAGTTAATCTTGCTAATCTAATATATCAAATATGTCAAATATTTCAGGGATTTTTTTCGTGTTCTGCTGGTAGGCGACTGCGAGGTTAAGTTTTTATTTTTGCAACTTTCAAATTTTTATTTTAAGGGGAATAAGCTCTATCTTATTCTATCTCTTATCCCATTTTATTTCTTATAGGTCCGCTCTTTCAGGGCCCTTTCCATCTCCCGCTCATGGGTCCGGCGGGCAATATCCCTTCTTTTATCGTGCTTATCTTTACCCTTGGCCAGGCCCAATTCTACCTTGGCCAGATTTCTCCTAAGATAAAGCTTGAGGGGAACCAGGGTGTAACCCTTTCGACGGGTATAGCCGTAAAGGCTGCGGATCTCGCTTTTATGAAGGAGAAGCTTGCGCTTGCGTTCCGGATCATGATTATGCCGATTTCCCTGATTGTAGGGACCGATATGCATGTTGTAGAGAAAGACCTCTCCTCCTTCAACCAGAGCAAAGCTGTCCTTGAGGTTAACTTTGCCCTCCCGGATGGATTTGATCTCCGTGCCCTTGAGCTTTATTCCGGCCTCAAAGCTATCTTCAATATTAAAATCGTGCCGGGCCTTTTTATTTCTGGCTATTATTTTTACTTCATCCTGCTGGGACATTTTTCCACCTCCCCCCTGTTCTTCATAGAACTTTTGACATCACCTTAATTAAACGGCAGTTTCTACCTCTCAACCTGTTCCTTCATAGGTCTTTTGACATTAACTTTTTAGAGGTTTATTTACATTATCCTGCCGCTCGACAGAATCCTGCAAAGAACTCAGCTTTACTAATTATTTTCGCTGTCCACCACTAAAAAGTCCAGCTTGCGCTCTTCGGTGCTGGCCCTGATAACCTTAACCCTGACAGTTTCACCCAGACGGTAGATCTTTTTGGTCCGCTCACCGATCAAAATCTGCTGATCCTCCCGGTACTGGTAATAATCATCGGAAAGATCCTCAACATGAACCAGACCTTCAGCGGTATTTTCCAGCTGGACAAAAAAGCCAAAACCGGTCACTCCGCTGATAATTCCTTCAAATTCCTCTCCAATATGCCTCTGCATATATTCAATCTTCTTCAGGTCAACAGAATCTCTTTCGGCCTCCATCGCCCTTCTTTCCTGCAGAGAGCAGTGATCGGCTGTTTCCGGCAGGGTATTCTCCAGCTCCTGTCTGCGGGCAGCCGAAAGTTTGTCCTGAGAAATAATTTCCTTGATGATGCGGTGAACCACCAGGTCGGGGTAGCGCCTGATGGGCGAGGTAAAATGAGAATAATAATCCAGCGAAAGGCCAAAATGTCCGATATTTACCGGAGAATAAACTGCCTTGCTGAGAGAGCGCAGCATCATGCTTTCAATTATATTCTCCTTTTCGGTTCCCGAAACCTTTTCCAGCAGCTGCTGCAGAGCTCCGGGATGAACCTCGCCATTCTGGCCACCCTTAAGGTGATAGCCAAAATTATGAATGAATTCATTAAAAGTTTTAATTCTCTCGGGGTCGGGTTTATCATGAACCCGATAGATAAAGGGCTCTTCCCGCCAGTAGGCATGTTCGGCCACCACCCGGTTGGCTGCTATCATAAATTCTTCGATAATCTGCTCCGGCAGCCCGTGAGGCCTTCTTTCCAGTTCGACCGGAACTCCTTCCTCATCGAGAACCACCTTGACCTCCGGCAGATCAAAGTCTATGGTGCCTCGAAGATGGCGCCCGCTTCTCAGTTTACCATGGAGTTCAGCCATCAACTCTAACTTGGGATAGAAATCAGCATACTTCTCCTGAAGCTGCTCATTATCCTCTTCCAGCATTTCCCGAACCTCGTCATAGGTCAGGCGATAATTGGAGTTGATTACCGAAGGCAGGATTTCGTGATCCAGCCTTTTAAAGGGCTCGAGCTGATAATCAATAAAAACGGTCAGGGCCAGCCGATCCTCCCGGGGCCGCAGGCTGCAGATATTATTGGACAACCTCTCCGGCAGCATGGGAATTACCCGGTCCACCAGATAAATACTGGTGCCCCGGCGGTAGGCCTCCTGATCCAGCAGACCACCTTCTTTGACATAATGGCTGACATCGGCAATATGAACCCCCAGTCTCAGGCGGTTCTGGCCGTGAGTTTGAATAGAGACGGCATCATCAAAATCCTTGGCATCTTCGCCATCGATGGTGACCAGCGGTAGATCTCGCAGATCCCGGCGATTTTTTATGACCTTGTCCGAAATCTTTTCCGGCAGTTGGGCTGCTGCATCCTTGACCTCGGGTGAAAATTCCCGGGGCAGCTCCAGCTGACGGATCATAGCCTCCAGATCAACGCCTTTGTCACCCTTCTGACCGATAACTTCGATGATCTTGCCTTCCGGATTGCGATCTCGCTCGGGCCAGCGGGTAATCCTGACTACAACTTTATCCTGGGGCTGAGCCCGGCCGAATTTATCGGAGGGAACAAAGACATCCTTGTAGATTCTCTTGTTGTCGGGGATTACAAAACCATAACTGCCATAGTGATCAAGTTCTCCCACAATTGTCTGATTGGCCCGTTCCAGTATTTTAACAACTTCTCCGGCCATCCTTTTTCCCTGACTGTCGGGCAGAGGCCTGACCAGCACCTTATCATTATGCATGGCGCCCTGAAGATTATCCGAGGTCAGAAATATATCCTCCAGCTGAGGATCATCGGGCAGCAGGAAAGCAAAACCCCGGGGATTCCTTTCAATCCGCCCCCGGTAGAGGCCAAATTTTTCCGGTATGCCGTAATAGCCTCTATTATTGCAGTAAATATCTCCAGCTTCCTCCAGCTCTTCCAGCACCTTTTTGAAATGCTTGCGCTGGTCCGGGGCAATATTGAATTTTTCGTATAATTTTTCCAGCTTGAGCGGCCGTTCGGCCTCTTCCATAAAAAACTGCTGAAGTTGATTTCTGGCTCCCATTTATAATCCCAACTCCTCCGAAATCCCCTGCATGGCTTCCAGGGCCAGACCCACGAACTCTTCCAGTTCCAGATCCATTTCCCGGCAGCTGGCGATAACCTCACGGTCAGCTCCCCGGGCAAAGGAATTCTCCTCATACCGGTTCATGACAAATTCGGTGTCCAGAGCATCCAGACTCTTATCGGGATGAATCAAAGCAGAAGCTACAATCAGACCAGTCAGCGGATCAGAGGCATAGAGAGCTTTGTCCAGCAGAGTTTTTCTCTCCAGCCCGTGGGCTCCATTGTGAGCCTTGACAGCATAAACTATATCATCGGCAAATCCCATCTCAGCCAGCTCTTCTCCTCCCACCAGACTGTGCCTGTCTTCATCATCGGCCGTCTCTTCATAATCTATATCATGGAGCAGGCCTACCAGACCCCACTTCTCCTGATCCTGATCAAAATAGTCCGCCAGCCGGCGCATCAATGCTTCCACCGCCAGGCAGTGCTTAACCAGGTTTTTCTGGCTGATCCTTTCTTCGACCAGTTCCAGGGCTTCTTCTCTAGTCAGCTTCATTGCTAACACTCCTCTGTTTACTCTGTTCTTTTTTATTATTACCAACCATTAAAAATCTGGCTTTACCCCGGGCCAGTTCCTGGCCCATTCTACTTTCCAGGCGGGCTGAAGCTTCGATTACTCTTCTCCTTCTTTCCTGAATAATTCCCCTGACAACTACAGGCCTGTCCAGCTTGACCGGTTCAAGAAATCTAACTTTAATCTCAGCTGTCACAGCCTGCCAGCCCTGATTGCTGATAGCTTTAGCCATAGCCTCATCTAGCAGACCGGTAACTATACCTCCGTGCATCACATTTTTGTACCCGGCAAAATGCTCCTCGGGAGTAAATTCAGCATAGGCCTGACCGGTTTCTTCATCATACTCAAATTCCAGTCCCGGGGAAAAGGGGTTATCTGAGCCGCATAAAAAACACATACTGTCATCCCCTAATTCCACCATCTGCTTCACCTCCTCTGGCAAAAAACCCTCCAGGTTCATCCCCGGAGGGTCAGCCAGCCTGATAAATATCCTTTTTTGCTGATAAATGCTGATTAATCCGGTTTTATAAAATCATTTATATCCTGTTCTGCTGAGTCAATACCTATTTTAAACCATTTTCAAGCATAATACAAATTTATCTCCTGGAGATCAGCTGAGGGCTGTCAGCAGCAATGTCAGCAGCAAAAAAATAAAGCTAGATAAATAAGGGAGCAAAAACAAGTGAAACAATGGTCATCAGCTTGATTAGTATATTGAGAGAAGGTCCTGAGGTATCCTTAAAGGGATCACCCACAGTATCTCCCACCACAGAAGCAGCATGGGTTTCGGTGCCCTTACCGCCATAGTTGCCGGCTTCAATATACTTTTTGGCATTATCCCAGGCGCCTCCGGCGTTGGCCATCATTATTGCCATCAGCACCCCGGCAGCCAGGGCGCCGGCCAGCAGGCCTCCCAGAGCTTCCACATTCCAGAGGCCAACCAGAACGGGAACTACCACAGCCAGCAGACCGGGAAGCACCATCTCCTTCAGGGCTCCCTTGGTGCTGATATCGATGCATTTCTTATGATCCGGTCTCATCTTGCCTTCCATAATTTCAGGGTGTTCCTTAAATTGTCTTCTGACCTCTTCGATCATTTTGAAGGCCGCCCGGCCCACTGCTTCCATGGTTAGGGCAGAAAAGATAAAAGGCAGCATGGCTCCTATGAAGAGACCGGCAATTACATCAGGATTGGTCAGGCTGATTATTTCCAGACCAACCGCCTCTGAAAAAGCAGCAAAGAGCGAGAGAGCTGTTAGAGCTGCCGACCCGATGGCAAAACCCTTGCCAATCGCGGCAGTGGTATTACCCACAGAATCAAGCTCATCGGTAATTTCCCTGACCTCGGGACCTAGTTCAGCCATCTCAGCAATTCCTCCGGCATTGTCGGCAATGGGACCGTAGGCATCAACCGATAATGTTATTCCGGTGGTGGAAAGCATGCCCACCGCCGAGAGAGCAATGCCATATAGACCGGCTAAATGATAGGAAAGCAATATTGCTGCGGCAATTGATAGTATAGGAAAGAAGGTGCTCCTCATTCCTACAGCAATTCCGGCAATAATATTGGGCGCAGTTCCTGTCTGAGACTGCTCGGCAATTCCTCTAACAGGTGAATATTTATCCGAGGTATAATATTCAGTAATTCGACCAATTATAATTCCAACCAGCAGACCGGCCACTATCGCCCAGAAAGGTCCCAGGTCTGCCAGTAAAAAATTGACCAGAAAGAATGCTGCTGCTACTGTAATGGCAGCAGCCACCAAAGTTCCTCTTTCCAGGGCTTTGGCTGGGTCCCCGTCTTTTCCGGTTCTAACAAAGCGGGTGCCGATAATAGCTGCAATAATGCCTACCCCTGCAATCAATAGAGGCAAAATGGTATGCTCCACACTGAGTACAGTTCCCAGGGTCATGGCAGCCACAATTGATCCTACATAGGATTCAAAGAGGTCAGCCCCCATGCCGGCGACATCACCCACATTATCACCGACATTATCAGCAATAACAGCCGGGTTTCGGGGGTCATCTTCGGGAATCCCCGCTTCCACCTTGCCGACAAGATCAGCTCCAACATCAGCTGCTTTGGTATATATTCCCCCGCCTACCCTGGCAAAAAGGGCAATGGCACTGGCACCAAAAGCAAAGCCCTGAATATACTGGACATCTTCGGTAAACAATATGTATAATACTCCCAGACCAAGTGTTCCCAGTCCGACAACCGACATTCCCATAACCGAACCACCAGAAAAAGCCACCTTCAGGGCCTGGTTAAGTGAAGTGCGGGCGGCCTGGGTAGTCCGGGCATTGGCATGGGTGGCTATCTGCATCCCGATAAAACCTGCCAGCCCGGAAAAAATTGCTCCCAGAATAAAGGAGCTGGCTGTCTGCCAGCCTAACGTGGGAAAAATAATCAGGGCCACCACAACCACAAAAATTGCTATCATGCTGTATTCTCTGCTTAAAAAGGCCATTGCTCCTTCATTAATTGAGCGGGATAGTTCCGCCATTCTGTCAGAGCCGGGATCTGCCTGAAGCACCTTTCTGGCCATATAAAGGGCAAAGAGCAGGGCCAAAACCCCTGCCAGCGGGATATATATTTCCATCTGTCATCCTCCTTGTATTTGTTTTAAGGCAAAAAAAGGAAAACAGCGGTCAGTGACCGCTCTTCCCAGCATTACATTCATTAATTTTTTTATATTTTTACAGAACTGCCAGCACCAGAGATAACACCATAAAAACTATTGCAGCCACCATGGTGGCTTTATTAATTTTTTCTTCCATTTTTCTCCCACCGGAACCGAAAAACTGGGTGGCACCACCATCAATTGCACCGGAAAGCCCGGCACTCTTACCTGACTGCAGCAGCACCCCGACAATTACTGCCAGAGAAATTATCAGGTGTATTACTTTTAAAGCAGTCAACTCATTACACCTCCTGGGAAAGGATTTATATTATAAATTCTATTATAAATTTAGACTGATTACCTTACCTTTAATCATTTTAACATAACTCAATTCAAAATACAATTACTAAGGCCCTGAAAAATATTTTTTTGCCACACAGGAAGAAGTTGTAATTGAAAATGATCGGTTTCTGTGTTATATTTATTATACGAAATTTACTCTGCAGTTTAAAGTCTTTTTCATTTTAAATTTGCTCCGATAGCTGGAATTTTCCGGGTGGATGGTCTCGATAATCATAATCCTATTAATGATAGTCATAGGCTGATGATAGTCATAAGTTGATGATCATATATTAATCATATATTAAATCAGCTAATAATTAGATTATCAGCTAATATTAGGCTATATCCGAAATTAGGCGGATAAAATTATTAATTAGCTAATTAACAATACTCTTAATAAGATTTTTATCAAGCTGCTGCAACCGGGAGATTTAAAATAGGAAGACAGCGTTATCCAGCATTACTCAGGAGCAGCGAGTTTTCTCAAGGAGTTGCTGATTTATGTCCGATAAAAAGCAAAATCTCAGGGAAAATCTCCAGAAAATCTGGCAGTCAGAGGAGCTTAACCGGGAAGAAAAACTGGTACTGGCAATCCTCTGGTCCAGGGCAGATTCTCAGGATAAAATAACTGTAGAGCCCGAAATGATAGCCAGAGACGCAGGACTCAGGCCGGCAGAAATCAGAAAGATCTTAATTAAACTGGATAATACCAGCTGGCTGGAACTGGTGGATGGATCTGCCAAGGAAGAACAGCAGCATAATTTAACCGTAGAATTTACAGAAGATAAATTTACAGAAGATAAAAGCAAAATTAATCCAGAATCAAAACCTCCTGCTTTTCTGACAGACAAAAAGGAGCTGACAGATAAGGAGGAACTGGTCTACTGCTGGCAGAATCATTTCCCCGGCCGACTGTTAACCCCAACTGAGTATAATCATCTTATTTCCTATCTGGAAAAGGGAATGGAGTTGGAACTGCTTAATAAATTAATAGCCTATGCAGCAGAAAATGCCCGGGGTAACCCGGTCTCCTATCTGAAAAAGATATTAAATGACCTGCTGGAAAATGAGGTAACCACCTGGAGAGGCTATCAGAGATCCTCCGAAGGAGAAATGCAAAATGGAGAAAAATCGCTTTCAGAAGATCATCGAGGAAAAGAAGAAAGAGAAAAACTCGAAGATGTCGAAGAGCTCGAAAAAAGAGGCTGGAACTGAACTCTCCCGGGATAAAATTGTCAGCAGAATATATGATCATATTATCAGGCAGGCCAATATTGACCCTCTCTTTCTGGACTGCAGTCTGGACAACTTTGACAGCAGTATTTTATCCTCACAGAACCAGAAAATTTTTAAGAAATTTTATAAATACGTTAAAGATATCTCTACCGCCATGAAATTACCCCAGTCCGTTTATCTTTACAGTAAATATCCCGGCATCGGCAAAACCCATCTGGCCGTTGCTGCATTAAAGAAGGCTGCCCGGGAGATTGCTGAAGAAGAATTTAAGAACAAAGAAACTGTTCGTCAGGGAATTTTCCCCTATCATCCTAACTGGTCACCTGTTTATTTTCTCAATGTTTCCGAGGGATTGATGGATATAAAAAATGATATAGAAGGAAGTGAAAAGGATTTCAGCCAGAGTCAGATCTATCAGAATGTCAAACTGGCCAGGCTGGTGGTGCTTGATGACATCTTCAATGAAATCCGTTTTACACCCTTTGTGCTGGAAACCCTGCTCTACTGGGTGGATTATCGTTTAAAAAACAATCTGGCCACTATTTTTACCTCCAATCATAATTTTGAAATTTTTCTGGACGAGGAAACCACTCCTGTGACCAATGAGAGGCTGGGAGCAGTAGCCCGCAACACTGCTTCCCGGGTCAGCAAAATGGTTCAGGGCTATAAGCTGGCCTTTGACAGTTCTCCCAAAACCGATTACCGCAGGAAATATTAAACTTTTTTATAAATTTGAAGGGGGGAAGTAGATGCTGGTAAAACTAACAGGTGAGATAAGATGTTGAGCAGAACCCAGACTGTGGAAAGGTTAATCAGGCTTCGCAGACAGCTTTCAGAAGACAGCCAGAACTCTTTTCCCAGAATCACAGGAAACAGTCCGGTAACCAGGCTGGACAAGCTGCTGCTGGACGTAATTGATCCGCCCCGCTCTGCAGAAGATAGAATAATTGAGGTAATTAATCTCTCCCTGAAAGAACAGATCACCCCTGCCACTGCTTCCGTAGCCATTCAGGAACTGGTAAAAGAAAACCACATCCCCAAAAAAACAACCAGCATCCGGTCTCAGAATAATTCGGCCTATACAGCCAGCAGTCAGATCAGGGAAATGGAAAAGCAGGGTTGGAATCAGTAATACCATTCAATAATATTAATTAAAGCCCTTTTCATTCAATAAGTTTCAAAAAGCAAAAATATCATCAATCAGTTTTATCTCATCATTTCTCAATTTATATCTCAAAAATTTTATAAAATTTTCTCATCAGAGGCTTGCTAAACCTTTTTAAGAGGTTACTTAAACTTTTTGAGAATACTTTGGAGAATACTTACTTAATAAAACTTAATAAAAATATCTCATCAAGCAGAAAACCCCGGTTACCCGGGGTTTTCTGTTTTGCTGATAAAATTTTTGGCTAAAGTATTTACAGGTTAAAAAAGGCATCCCGGCCGGCATACCGGGCAGTATCTCCCAGCACCTCTTCAATTCTGATCAGCTGATTATACTTGGCCACCCTTTCGGACCGGGCCGGAGCTCCGGTTTTAATCTGACCGGCATTGACAGCTACTACCAGGTCAGAGATGGTAACATCCTCTGTCTCTCCGGAACGGTGGGAAATTACTGAGGTGAAGCCAGCCCGGCTGGCTGTCTTGATAGTTTCCAGGGTTTCGGTCAGGGTTCCAATCTGGTTAACCTTAATCAAAATCGAGTTGCTGCATTTCTCTTCGATGCCACGCTCAAGCCGCTCTTTGTTGGTAACATAAAGATCGTCACCGACCAGCTGAATTTTATCGCCCAGCCTGGCGGTTAACTGTTTCCAGCCCTCCCAGTCATCTTCATCCAGGCCGTCTTCAATCGAGATGATGGGATACTTTTCGGCCAGCTCACTGTAAAAATCAACCATTTCACTGGAGGATTTGGTTACACCCTCTCCTCTGAGATGATATTTACCGTCTTCATAAATTTCTGAAGCGGCGGCATCCAGAGCCAGTAAAATTTCTTCTTCGGGCTGATAGCCGGCCTCCTTCACGGCTTCCAAAATAACCTTAATTGCCTCTTCGTTGGAAGCCAGATCAGGTGCAAAACCACCTTCATCGCCTACCGAAGTGCTGAGACCCTTTTTCTGCAAAACCTTTTTCAGGCTGTGGTAAATCTCCGAACCGATGCGAATTGCCTGCTTGAAGGAATCAGCAGCAACCGGCATGACCATGAATTCCTGTATATCAACATTATTGTCGGCATGCTCTCCCCCGTTAAAAATGTTAAGCTGGGGCACCGGCAGGGTGCAGGCATTGACACCGCCGATGTAATTAAAAAGATAGCTGTCCTGAGCCAGGGAGGCAGCCCGGGCTACTGCCAGGGAAACTCCCAGAATGGCATTGGCGCCCAGATTTCCCTTGTTTTCAGTTCCATCCAGGTCTATCATAATTTGATCGATTAGCTTTTGACTCCGAGCATCATGACCGATTAATTCCGGAGCAATTTTATTGTTGACATTTTCCACAGCATCAAGGACGCCTTTGCCGTGGAATCTATCCTGATCGTCATCCCTTAACTCCACCGCTTCATGAGCACCGGTGGAAGCGCCAGAAGGAACTGCCGCCCGGCCCATGGCTCCATTTTCCAGATAAACCTCTACCTCTACCGTGGGATTGCCGCGGGAATCCAGCACCTCCCGGGCATAAATATCAGAAATCATTGTTTCCATTATCAATCACCTCTATTTGACAGATTCAGATAATTATTTCTCAAGCATATTATAACAAGCATATTATAAAACTAATAAAACAGGTAAACTGAGCAAATAAATTGAGCAGAAAAAATCAGGTAAACCGCCATGCCCCGTCGGGGCACAACAATAGATGAAAATATTACAGCATATTTTCAAGATAAACCCCCATGACCCTCTGGGGCACAACAATAGATGAAAAATATACCTGCTATTTTTCAAGGTAAACCATAAAATCAAATCTTAATTTAGGGCTGTTGTTCTTCTCTTTCCAGCAGGGAACTGCCGCTCATGGCTTCAGGCTTATCCAGGCCTAAAATATCAAGCATTGTTGGTGCTATATCGGCCAGAATACCCTCTTTAATTTTTACTCCTTCCGGACCGCCAATATAGGCCAGCGGTACCAGGTTGGAGGTGTGAGCGGTAAAGGGCTCACCATCATCATCAAGCATCTGCTCGGCATTTCCATGGTCGGCTGTCAAAAGAACCTGGCCGCCTTTCTCCAGGATTGTCGGAACAATCCGGGAAACGCCTTCATCTACAGCTTCCACAGCCTCAACAGCGGCATCAAAAAAACCGGTATGACCGACCATATCACAGTTGGCATAGTTTAAAATTATCACATCGAAGCTGTCCTTTTCCAGCAGCTCCAAGAGCCTTTCTGTTACTTCAGATGCGCTCATCTCCGGCTTGAGATCGTAGGTGGCAACCTCCTGAGGAGAAGGAATCAGCTCTCTTTCCTCTCCCGGCAGGGGTTTTTCTTCGCCCCCATTGAAAAAGTAGGTGACATGGGCATATTTTTCGGTTTCAGCAATTCTGAGCTGCTGGAATTCAGCCCGGCTCAGAATTTCACCCAGGCCATCTTCAATCTCCTGGGGTTTAAAGGCTACCGGGAGATCAAACTCCTCATCATATTCAGTCATGCAGACATAATACAGATCTTCAGGATGCTCTTCAGGACGGGAAAATTCACTGAAATCCTCCAGCGCCAGAGCCTGGGTGATCTGACGGGCCCGATCTGCCCGGAAATTGAAGAATATAACCGAATCCTGATCCTTGATTGTCCCCTCGGGATTAACGACGGTGGGTTCCACAAACTCGTCATTTTCCTCCCGGGCATAGGCTTCTTCGACAGCTTCCGTAGCCGAATCAACCTGGTGGCCTTCTCCCAGAACCAGGGCTTTATAGGCCAGCTCGGTACGATCCCAGCGGTTATCACGGTCCATGGTATAATAACGCCCGCTGACGGTGACAATCTCTCCCAGTCCGATTTCAGCAATGTAATCTTCCAGTTCCCTGATATATTTTTTGGCACTTCGGGGAGGGGTGTCTCTGCCGTCAAGTATGGCATGAATTTTAACCTCGGGAAGATCCGCATCTCTGGCCATATCCAGCAGGCCAAAGACATGCTTGATATGGCTGTGAACACCGCCATCAGACAGCAGACCGATTAAATGCAGGCTGCTGTTATTTTCTTTCACCTGCTGTGCTGCCTCCTGAATTTCCGGGTTTGTCAGCAGTTCCTCTTCTGCTACTGCCATATTTATTCTGGTAAAATCCTGATATACTATCCGGCCGGCTCCCAGATTTAAATGGCCAACCTCAGAGTTGCCCATCTGTCCCTCCGGCAGTCCAACTCCTTCTCCGGAGGCTGTGAGCCGAGCAGTGGGCCATTCAGCAAATACTGTGTCCAGGTAGGGAGTGTTGGCTGCCAGGGTGGCAGCCCCCTCTTCTCTGGGAGCAATTCCATAGCCGTCCATTATGATTAGTGCTAGTGGTTTTGCTCTTCCTTTTGGCATTTTTTTATCACTCCTGCAAATGATTCTGCTTCCAGACTGGCGCCGCCAACCAGGGCGCCATCTATCTGATCCTCTGCCATGAATTCTGCAATATTGTGAGGTTTAACGCTGCCTCCATACTGAACTCTGATCTCCTCTTCCTTGCCGGGGGCAATTTCAGCTATAACTTCCCGGATAGCAGCTATAGTTTCAGCAGCATCTCCGGCACTGGCACTTTCACCGGTGCCAATCGCCCAGAGAGGTTCATAGGCTATGGTAACATCGGTTAAGGGTGAGCTGTCCACCCCGGCCAGAGCAGCCTTGACCTGAAAGCTGACCTTCTCCCTGGTTTTGCCATTTTCTCTTTCTTCCAGAGTTTCGCCCACACAGATTATAGGTTTAAGATTTTCCTTCAGGGCCTTCTGGACTTTACGGTTGACTTCCTGGTCTGTTTCCTTAAAGATCTCCCGCCTTTCGGAATGTCCGAGAATAACATATTCCACTCCCAGTTCCTGGAGCATGGCAGCGGATATTTCACCGGTAAAGGCGCCGCTGGATTCCCAGTGCATATTCTGGGCACCCCGGCTGATCTCTGAATCAGCCAGCACTTCCTGGACGGCATCAAGATCAACCGCCGGGGGGCAAACAGCCATGTCTACTCCCTCGACATCTGTCACCAGTTCCTTTAAGTTTTCTACCATTTCCCGGGCTTCAGCCGGAGTTTTATTCATCTTCCAGTTGCCTGCAATAAAGGGTTTACGCATTATTTATCACTCCTCCAGATCATCCAGGGCTTCAACTCCCGGCAAAGGTTTGCCTTCAAAAAACTGCAGCGATGCTCCTCCACCGGTGGAGACATGGGAAACTTCATTTTCCACGCCTGCCTTTTTCATGGCAGCAGCCGATTCTCCTCCGCCTACCACGGTATAACCGTCACTTTTAGCCAGAGCTTTAGCAACTGCCATGGTACCCTGGGCGAATTCGTCTATCTCAAAGACCCCCACAGGTCCATTCCAGGTGATTGTCCGGCATTCAGCCAGAACCTCCTGATATTTCTGGATTGTCTCCGGACCACCGCAGTCAACTATCTGCCAGTCGGCCGGCACTTCATCTATCTTAACAACTTTATGAGGGCTGCCTGCTTCCATTTTTTCAGCAACAACCACATCAACGGGCAAAATCACTTCCTTGCCCTGAGATTGAGCTTCTTCCATGATTTCCCGGGCCAGATCAACCATATCTTCTTCCACCAGAGAGCTGCCTACTTCATAACCTTCGGCCAGCAGGAAGGTGTTGGCAATGCCTCCGCCCAGAATCAGGTAATCACAGCGGGGCAGGATATTCTTTATTACTAACATTTTGTCAGAAACCTTGGCGCCTCCAATTATTGCAGCATAGGGCTTTTCGGGGTTTTCAATAGCTCTGGCCAGCGAATTCAGCTCCCGCTGGATTAAAAAGCCCGCTCCCGAAGGCAGATACTCGGTTACACCGGCGGTGGAAGCATGAGCCCGGTGGGCTGCTCCAAAGGCATCATTGATATAGATATCGGCATTTTCAGCCAGCTGGCGGGAAAAATCAGGATCGTTTTCCTTCTCCCCGGGATGGAAACGGGTATTTTCCAGGAGCAGGACATCACCATTCTCCAGCCGGGATACAGCTTTAGCAACCTCCGGACCGATGCAGTCGTCGGCCTTTAAAACTTCCTTACCAAGCTGATTGGCCAGCTCTTCAGCTACGGGATCCATCCTGAATTCATCCACAACTTTTCCTCCGGGTCGACCTAAATGGGACATCAGAATAACCCTGGCCTCTTCTCTAATCAAATATTCTATAGTAGGCAGAGCTGCTTCAATTCTGGTATTATCGCCAACCTTACCATCGCTTAATGGTACATTAAAATCAACTCTAACCAGGACCCTTTTTCCCTTAAAATCAAAGTCCTTCAGCTTTTTCTTGTTCATTTGTTATCCCCCCTGGCAGTTAAAGCTGGAGCAGGCAGCCCGACGTGCCGCCTGCCCGGCAGCGGTTTATATTTTTCTTTTACAGCCCTGCTTCCTTCATTTTCAGGGCCAGATCAACCAGTCTGACTGAATAGGCCCACTCATTATCATACCAGGAAATGATTTTAACCTGGTTGCCACCGATAACTCTGGTGTGGTGGGGATCATAGATTGAAGAGTGGGGGTCACCAAAGATATCTCTGGAAACCAGAGGATCCTTGGCATAACCCAGAATTCCTTTAAGTTCACCTTCAGAGGCTTCCTTCATAGCTTTATCAATATCTTCAACAGTTACATCCTTCTCCAGATCAGCGACAAGATCAATTACTGATCCAGTTGGAGTGGGAACCCTAACAGCCATTCCATCCATTTTACCATCCAGCTCGGGCATGACATCAGAAATAGCCTTGGCTGCACCTGTTGTTGTAGGTACAATATTTTCAGCAGCGGCCCGGCCTCTGGTGATCTTCTTCCAGCTGTAGGGGCCATCCAGAATATTCTGGGAGGAAGTATAAGCGTGAATGGTGGTCATCAGACCCTTTTCAATGCCAAATTCCTTATTAAGCACATAGGCGATTGGAGCCAGGCCGTTGGTGGTGCAGGATGCATTGGAAACTATATCATGTTTAGCCGGATCATATTCATCGTCATTAACACCCAGCACAACCGTCAGATCTTCATTATCGGCTGGAGCTGAAATTATAACCTTCTTGGCTCCTGCTTCCAGGTGCTTTCTGGCCTCTTCAGCATCGGTGAAAAGTCCGGTAGCCTCGATGACAACCTCGGCTCCTAATTCTTTCCAGGGAAGATTGGCCGGATCCTTTTCCGAAGTGATTCTAATTTCCTTACCACCAACAATCAGACTATTTTCGGTATAATCAACCTCTGCCTCCAGACGGCCAAAATTACTGTCATATTTCAAGAGATAGGCCAGAGTCTGGGGCTCAATCAGGTCATTAACACCTACAAATTCTACCTCATCATTATCAATTGCACTGCGGAGAACCCTTCTTCCGATAGCTCCAAATCCATTAATTCCAATTTTAACACTCATTTTATCACCCTCCTGTTATAATAGTGAACAAATTATTTATTTAATCACCCTGTCCATGCAGGGAGATTATCCTTCTGGCGGTATTTTCATCGGTGATTAATACATCCTGATATTCAGGCGAAATAACCGCGGGTATAGCCCGGGCTTTATTTTCACCGCCTGCCACAGCTATAACCTTATCAATTCTGTCCAGATCTTCCAGACCAAGACCTACTGAAGGAGTGGAATGCACAATCTCCCCCCGGGCATCAAAGTAAAAGCCAAAGGCTTCCCCGATAGCCCCTTTATCCTTTAAGTCAGAAATTTCTTCGAGAGTCCGGCCCCGGCGTTCTGCCATCACTTCTGCCTGACCCACACCGTGAATAAGGATATTAGCCTGGCGGAGTATATCAAAAGTCCGCTGAATTGACGGCTCCTTTCTGATAGCTGCAATATTTTCCTCTCGCAGATTGTCGGGAACCTGGAGCAGGCAATATTTGCCTCCCAGTTTTTTGGCAATGGTTGAGGCAATGGTATTGGCCTGGATTTCTACTTCTTCTCCCAGACCTCCCCGGCCGGGAACCACAGTAATATCAAACTTTCTGTCCGGCTGGTCAGGAACCATTTCTGCCACCCTGGCCATGGTATAGCCCCCGGTAATAGCCAGCACATCCCGGGGCTGAAGCAGATCCAGCAGATATCTGGCTGCGGTTCGTCCCAGTTCTTTTAAAACACTGGAATATTCCAGGTTACAGGGTACTATTATTACTTCTGGTAGCTTGATTATTTTTTTTAGCTTTCTTTCCAGATTGTAAAAGCCCTTAATCTCCTTGATATATCTCTCCAGCTCTGCCAAAAACTCTTCCCCGCTGGTGGTCAATTCTGCTCCGGCTCTGCTGACCTTAATCAGCTTCCTGTCAGTCAGAAATTCCAGCTGATTCCGGACCAGTCTTTCACTGAGCTCCAGATCTTCAGCAATAGCCCGGCGGCCAATCGGTCCTTCATTATATATCTTATGGAGAATTGAGTATCTGGTTTCGGCCAGCTCAATAACCTCCGGGACTATTTTTCTCTGGATTTTGAAGAGATACTCCATATTTACCACCATTCTTTTTTGGGCTTTTAACTAACGGGACTAATTTTGCCCCGCAGGTACAAATCTGTCCCAATGCCGGCAAAAAAATTTCTTCCGACTTTTCAATGCTAATTATAATATATGTCTGAGAAGAATGCAAGCCTGAAAAGAAAATTATTTTGGACTCCATTTTTTCCGCTGGACAGAGGAAGGGATATTAAGAGCGCGGCGGTACTTGGCAATTGTCCGACGGGAAATGCTAAGGCCTTCATTTTTCTCCAGCAGTCC